>CAOJXM010000114.1 GCA_948465625.1 uncultured Clostridium sp.
TAGTCGTTTGAGAAATTGACTAGCCAGTTTCTCAACTCGCTTACCTCTGCTTTTGGCTTCCGCTTTGAAACCTCTCTTATTGCCTTTTTCATTTTTTCTGCATATACTGCAAAAACATAACAAACAGGCAACAGATTTTTGCTGTTTCGTTCAATCTCCACAACAAGGTCTTCCTTACTCATGTGGAAAGTAATACAATAGCGCTCTCCTTTTTCAATGGAAAGCTTGGAAGCTACCCGTGATACCTCATAGCAGGCTGACCACTTTGCTGTCTCATTGATATTCTCCCACTCTTTCATTATTGCTTCTACTTTTGTCAGCTTCATATTCTCTCCTTGATAATTATCAAAAAGCCATAATTACCTGCCTATTTGGATTCGCTGGCAAGCGATGATATTTCTATTATCCTATCTTTTATAGCATTATGTCAAATTCCATATCAATTCCTGTATTAAAAAATACCTCTTTCATTCGAAAAGAGGTACTTGTCCTATTATCTTACATATTCATTTAATGGTTTTATTTTAAACTGTAAATCTCCCATTTTTTCTGTTGTTATATATCCTGCTGGTGCATTCATTACATCTGGTAATCGATTTACAATAGTTGCACAAGTTAATTCTACTGTTGCTGGTCTTGCTACTACAATTGTTGTATTAGGCTCTCCTTCTACTGTCCATTCGTTTTTATCATAATCTTCTTTTGAATAAACCTTTCCAATACATTCTGATTCAATGATAATTCCTTCTTTCGTCTTTGTCGTAACAACAGCACTCATTCCTGTTGCATCCCCTGCTTTAACTGTCATGTTTAAAGTAGAAGAAAAAATATCTTCTTGATAGGTTTGTGGTACACATTTTTGTGTTTGACTTTCTACAGTAAGTCCTAATTTTGAACATAACCAACCATTTACATTCCACATGTATGATGGCATAAATTCTCCTTTATTGATTAACTCTTGTCTTGCTTCTTCTGAGATATTATCTGCTGATGCCACTTCTTTTTCAAAATCTGCTAAACTTAAACCTGCTCCATGTGCTTGTGCTAATGCAATTCCATAATCTTCTACATTGTAGCTTGAACTTCCTTTAATTTTCTTAATGGTTTGTGTTGAACCTGCTATTGAACTAATCAATTGTCCCCAATAGATATCTTGGTATCCACTTCCTGTTATGGTACAATTATTTGCTTTCGCTAATTCATCTATTTTTTTGGTAACTTCTGGTATAGAGTTCCAAGGGAAAAATGCTTCTTCACAAGTAGTAATTGCATTAATTCCTAATTTAGCACATAACATAAGGGCATCTTCTACATCTTTTAATAAACTCATGGTTGTAACAATACAAATATCTGGTTTTACTTGTGCTAACATTTCTTCTGCTTTTTCTAAAGCAGTAACTACTACTCCTTTTGATTCTCCACCTATAATTTCTCCAATGTCTTTTCCTACCACTGTTGGATTTACATCAATTGCCCCTACGATTTCTGCTCCTTTTTCATAAACATAACGCATCGTGTATACTGCCATTTTTCCTGTACCAAATTGTACTACTCTTAATTTTCGCTCCATATAATCACTCCTTTTTTAATATAATTAGATTATATACCAAAAGAAAAGAATTATACAAGCTTATGACAGTAACTTTTTCGTGAACTTTTTATTAAGTTCTTTACTTGCTAATATTTTATTTATGTCTATATCTTTAGCATAATATGTAATCTCACTATACTTTTCCTCTTGCATTTTTTTTCTGGCAATACACAAAATTTTATATTGTTCTACTACCATACTTTTGCAATTTTCTTTTAATACTGTATTAGGAATATAATAGTTATCCTTTTGTATAAATCCAATACATGCTTGATTAGTTCCTGCTAATTTGTCAGTAACAAGAATGGGCTTAAAATAATTATATTCTCCTATACTTCTAGCTAATTTCTGAATTTGAATAATTTGTGATAATATTTGCAATTTCATTATTGTTGTTCCATTTTCTTTGAAATCAAAATCTAAGATACTAATTCTATTTTTAAGACACAAATGATAAAAATCAATGCTTGATTTTATATTAGAATTTTTAATTTGAATTCCTGTTAAATGTAAAAAATTACGGGGAAGAAAGATTGCTTCTATATATTTTATTTTTCCTTTTTCTTTGTAAATAAATATTACTTTTTTATTTTCTAAATTCTCCTGATACTTTTTTGCACTATCGATTATTATTTTTAATGCTTCTTTTTTATTCATTTTCACACTCCTTTTGTAAAAAAGAAGGGGAAATCCAATACTTTTACGTATTGAAATTCCCCCATATACTGATTTTTACGTTGTCCGCCAACCATAGGCACCTTCGTCCTATTTGTATTTCGGATTTTTACGTTGTCCGCCAACCATAGGCACCTTCGTCCTATTTGTATTTCGGATTTTTGTGTCAGCTCACCATAAGATAAAAATATATATCTTATTTCTATTATACTCATTATAACTAGATTTATTTACATTGTCAAGCTAACTTTCCTTTTTCGTTATCATTTTAAGTGCTTTTTGCCTTTCTATCATAATCACATGACCACATCCTAGGCACTTTAGCTTAAAGTCTACTCCCACTCTCGTAATTTCCCATAACTTACTACCACAAGGATGTACCTTTTTGGTTCTTACCACATCTCCTATGTTATATTCCATTTGTCATCACCTTTTATCTAGATATTTTCTACTGCATGTTGTAATCTTTTTATCACTTCTTCTTTTCCTAATACTTTCATAATCTCATACATATCAGGAGTATTGGTTCTTTTGGTTAAAGCCACTCGAATTAATGTACTAACATCTCCCACATGACCTTTATAAGCATCTGGATTTTGTTTATACTCTTTTACCTCTTTGGCATAACCAAACTTTTCAGCTAACTCTTTCATACGATTAAACCATGTATCTTTATCATCCTCTACATGATAAAATTCATTGCTATAGGCTGTTATCATTTGCTTTGCTTCTTCTTTGTCTGCAATCTTTTGTAAAGGATATTCTTCTTTATTCTCATAAAATTTATCAAACAAATAAATGATATTTTCCTTTACATCAGACCATTTTGCTATATCTCTTCTTGGTTTTGCATTCCCACGTTCAATCCCTAAAACCTTTAGTGCATATTCTTTATTATCTAGCATTTCCACTAATTCTTGGTCATATTTCTTTGCCCATTCGTATGCCATATCATACACTTTTTGAGCAGAATATTTTGATATTACAATTTTAGATACATCTAATAATTTTACCATATCAAAAAGAGCACCACTTACACTCATTTTGTTTAATTGTAATTCAAATTCACTCATATCTTTATCTGGATTTGCCCTTCTCCAATTTTCAAAATTAGAATTTGCTATATTTAACAAATATTCTTTTACTGCATCTGCTGGTATCCCTTCTTCTGCATAATAAGAAACAGCTGCCTCTGGGTCTTTTCTTTTACTTAACTTTCTTTTATTTCCATCATCATTTTTCATGATTGGTGAAATATGAACATATTTTGGTAGTTTAAATCCTAATTCTGTAAATAATTGAATATGTAATGGTACAGAAGATAGCCACTCATCTCCACGAATTACATGGGTAGTTCCCATTAAATGGTCATCAATTGCATGTGCAAAGTGATAAGTTGGTAAACCATCTGCTTTGATAATAACAATGTCTTGGTCGTTTTCTGGAAAATCTACATTTCCTTTTACTACATCATGATGTTTTATTTTTTTATCTTCTCTACCTGGTGACTTAAATCGAATGATGTATTTTTCCCCTGCCTTTATTTTTTCTACCATTTCTTCTACTGATAATTTTCTACATTTTGCCCATACCCCATAATATCCTGGTCTAATTTTTGCCCCTTCTTGTTTTTGTCTCATTTCGTCTAGTTCTTCTGCTTCACAAAAACATGGATATGCTTTTCCTTGCTCAATTAGATATTTTGCAAAACTTTGATAAATATCTTTTCTTAAGGATTGTTTATATGGTCCATAATTTCCTACTTCTTCTGTTTCGCTAGTCATTCCCTCATCTGGTATAATGTCAAACTCTTTAAAAGAAGTAACAATTTCCGTTGTTCCATTTTCAATTTCTCTTTTTTGGTCAGTATCCTCAATTCTCAAGAAAAATACTCCATTGGTTTGAGTTGCTACTTTTCTTGCTACTAATGCTTGATACAAACTTCCCACATGTACAAATCCAGTTGGGCTTGGTGCAATTCTTGTTACTATGGCTCCTTCTGGCAAGTTTCTTTTTGGATATTTTTCTTGATAATATTCTACTCCTTTTACATCTGGAAATATTAAATCTGCTAAATCTTTATAATTCATACTACTTCTTCCTTTCCCTCTTGTTCACTTTGTTTCATTATTATACACTGTATTGGTTAAAATTACAAGCAATTGTAATATTTTCCTTTCATAATTTTTTTCTTATCTTTACTTACACACACTGGCTTTTCAAATTCCGTTCGCAAATGTTGACTTTTTACGTAAAGTATGATATAATGAATTAATTTAATAT
>CAOJXM010000115.1 GCA_948465625.1 uncultured Clostridium sp.
AATTGCTAAAATACACAAAATAGCAAAACCAATAATCCATGCCATAGAAGCATCACTCTTAGCTAACACTCGTATAAACCCACCAATTCCCATAATCGGTGCATACACTACTACTCTAAAAAGCATACTAATTAACATTTGTATTTGTTGAATATCATTGGTACTACGCGTAATTAAAGACGCTGTTGAAAACTCTCTAAACTCTTTAGTAGAAAATTCTAAAACCTTTTTAAATACTTTATCTCTTAGCGTTTTTCCTAATCTTGCCGCTACTTTAGAAGATAAATACATAATACTAATAGCTGCCATCATACTAATTAAGGCAATTCCCAACATCTGCAAACCAGTCCATAATATGTAGTTGTTCTGAACATGATCCAAATTCATTCCTAATGCTTGGTACTCTGCCTTTGTTGCAGAAATCGCTGCTTGCTCTAGCATACTTCCTACCATTGTATCTAATTGTTTGTTCATTTCACTTAATAAAGTACTTTTTTGTTCTTCTGGTAAATTTTGAACAATCTCCATTACACTCATTTGTTGTAATACTGCTTTTTGTTGTTCTGGCATTTCTGGTGTAGAAAGTATTTGTGCCTTAATTTGTTCTGCCATTTCTGGTTGTGATAAAGAATATGCTATCATAAGAGGTCTTGCCATTTTAGCACTTAACTCCTCTTTTTCTTTTTTACTCATATACTCCAACACATAAATATCCTCTTTTTCTAATACAGGATACCTTTTTACAAACCTATCATATGACTTACTCTCTTTATCAACCAAAGTATAGCAACTTAAAATCTCCGCTTGCTCCTCTTTCGAAGCAAATAGTAACACATTCTCCATTGCCCCTTTTCTAATCGCCTCTGGTGCTACCTCTACTACACCACCTTGTTGAATCCCTTCATTTACAATCTTAGAAGTATAATCTGGCAAAGCCAAATCCGTTGTAGCTTGCACACAAAGCAAAACCACAATCACAACCACTTGCACCCAAGTATACTTCAAATTCTTCAATACTTTTAACACAACTTCTCCTCCTTTTTTCCCCCATTGGGGACGGTTCTTTTTGGTCCAATTGGGACCACTTGGGACGCTTCTTCTATTTCTCAATCCCACTTTTTAAATATCTCATTCGTTTGATAAATTCTTCTCTTGCTTCTTCTTTTGTTTTATACTTTTTGTAATCAACAATTGACTTTCTTGTTATTGTATTTAACATTTCAACTATTGTTTCCAAATCTGCTTCATCTTTTATTTTTAACTTTGTTTGGTCGATTTTTTCATATAGATTTAATTTACTAAATGGGTCTTCTGGTTTTATAAAAAACATGGTTTCTTCACTTGTTTTTAAATTTTCAAATATCTTATGATAAAATTCCTGATTTTCTTTGGATGCAGATTGATTTAACATATAGTCATACATTCGAATAAATACTTCTACAATATCGCCATTGGTTTCTTTTAAATTTTTCTGTAAGTGTTGGTTCATTTTGTCCATATGTCTTTTCATAATGTAAGAAAGCAAATCCTCTTTACTTGTAAAATACTGATAAAAGCTTCCCCTAGCAATTTCTGCCTCTTGCACAATATTTTTAATTGATGCTTGTTCGATTGGTACTCTTGCAAATTCCTTTTTGGCTGCCTTTATAATTTTACTTTTCTTTTCTTCTGATAGTTTAAGAAAGGTATCTGTTGGCATTTTTCTCCCCCTTTTACAAAACAAAATATGACACAGTGTCATTCTATTATAGGTGACACTGTGTCATTTGTCAAGATTGGTTTTGTAACTTTTGTGTGAATTATTTTAGCAAATTTTAGTACATGATTTCAAATTTATGATATAATATTAATTAGATAGGAGTGATTCGTTTGAAAAATACGATAAAGCAAATTTTGAATGAATATACAAATGGTATTAAAAATATTTTAGGTAATCGATTAACTCAAATTATATTATATGGTTCTTATGCTAGAGGCGATTATAATTCTTCCTCTGATATTGATATCATGATATTAGTAGATATGTCAGATACAGAAATAGATTGTGTAAGAGAAAAAATTTCTGGTTTAGCTTTTGACATTGGACTAGAATACGATATTACAATTTCTACTATTATCAAAAACCAAAATCATTTTGAACAATGGTTTTCTGTTGTTCCCTTCTATAAAAATGTAAAAGAAGAAGGAGTGATTATTAGTGGATAAACAAGAAAAATCAGACTTAGCATTTTATCGCTTACAGAGAGCAAAAGAGGATTTAGAAACTGCAAAATTGTTATTTGATAATGGAAAATACCGTGATTGAATCGAATTTACTATACAATCTTTCATGCAATTCGTGCTATTTTAGCACTAGAAGAAGTTGATTTTAAAAGGCACAAAGATGTAATTGCCTATTTCAATAAAAATTATATAAAAACCAACCTATTTCCTAAAGACTTATGTAGAAAAATTCATATATCCTCTGATATCCGTGAAGACAGTGACTATGAAGATTTTTATATTGCTAGTAAAGATATTACTAGCCACCAAATTGATACTGCTATTGAACTTCTTTCTTTAGCAGAAAATTATATTACTACTCATAAATGACACAATACCAAAAGTATGTGTCATTTATAAATTATTTAAAATGCTTTAAATAGCAAAACAATTCCTATTAAAATAGCTACTATTCCACCAATCAAATAAATCATTGCATTTTGTTTTGAATGGTTAATTAAATCTTCTTCTGATTTTGTAGTTACAATAAATGGCTTTTTGCTATCTTGTGGCTTTCCAATATGGATTTTATCGCCTACTTTAAAAGCTTCCCCAATTACATATAATGATTGATTTGGCTCAATGGTTTCTTCCAACATTCTAAACCCCAATGTTTCTGCTCCGTATCGACTCCATGAGAAATTTCGAAAATAGCCATATCCTCCTAAATTTGCTTTTGGCTCAAATCGGTCAAATGTCTTTGGAATATCCAACTTACATCCTGTTCCATTTATTTCTAGTACAAGATTTTCTTGTGAACTAGCATCTTGCACAGATATTACTTGGTTTGATTTTTCATCTGATATGGTAGTTTCATGCTTGATTACTCTAGTATTGGTATAACCATTGCTATCACGATATTGTTCCTTTTCTTCTGTTACTTGCCTTAATGCTGAATGGCAATAAGCAACTTTTTTTCCTGAAAAAGGAGCTTCTACCAATGAATTTGAAACAATATTTCCTTTTATTTCTACAAATTCTCGATAATCATTTCCTAATCCATTTTGTTCCATTTGCGAGAACATATCCACCAATTCTGAAACTTTTTTGGTTTGCATATATTTTATTTCCATCACACTATTTTGTGTTTTAGGTCTAATATAAAAGATTGCAAATAGCCCTCCGCCAATTAATATGAATGGTAATAATATTTCCATTTTTTCCTCCTACTGATTGTTCATCTCTTGTTTTAATTTTTCTAGTTCTGCATTTATACTATTTTCTTGATCCATTTGTGCAAATGGGTCATTTGGTGCATCTTCTACACCTGATATTTGTGAAAAAGCATCTGCTTGTGATTCTTTTTGTTCTATTTTTTGCTCCATTTTATCCATTTTTGCAAATGCACTCTTACTATCCATATTTCCTAATGTTTTTGCCATTTGTGATTTCGCATCTGCCATTTGACTTCTTGCTACCAACATAGCTTGTTTGCTTCTTGCCTCTTCTAATTTTTGCTTTAATACATCAATTTGACTTTTAATTTCATTTACTTGTGCTTCCATAGAGTTGCTCATTTCTTGATATTGTGTAACCATTTTATCTTGTTTTACTTTGTTCTCCAATGCTTGTTTGGCTAATTCCTCATTTCCTTGTTCTAAGCAAGCTTTTGCTTTTGCTTGCCAATTATGGGATTGCTCCTTTGCATTTTCTAATTGTTTTTTTACTTGATTTAAACTTCCCATTGCTGTTCCTAAGCCTTGTGTTGCCTTTCTTAATTGATCTTCCATATCAATTATAATTTGTTTTACCATTTTTTCTGGATTTTCTGCTTTGTCAATTAAATCATTAATATTAGATCTTACTAAATCACTAATTCTCTCAAATATTGCCATAAAAATCACTTTCCTTTCTTACTTCTTTTTAAATAATGTTTTGATTAATAATCCTGAGCCAGCTGCCATCATGCCAAACATTAAGATATAATCAAACATGGATGTTGTTACAAAATTAATGCGAACACTCATAATAATGGTGGCTACTATAAACACTGCTCCTAATATCATTATTATTTTAGGTATCATGGATTTTGGATTGTAGAATTGCCATATAATACCAATGATAAGTGGAACAGTTACCATTCCTGAGGATAGGTCAAACCCACCAATTCTCCATACATACCAACTACTTCCTACCATTACTCTTTTGGATAAAATAAATAATCCTGTTCCTA
>CAOJXM010000116.1 GCA_948465625.1 uncultured Clostridium sp.
AAAGAGTAGCAAAGAGGAGGGTTAATATGCAATGGTTTAAAGTACCAGAAAAAATTTATTTTGAAGCAGGTTCTATTCAATACTTAGAAAAAATGCCAGACATCACAAAAGCATTTATTGTAACAGATGAATCTATGGTAAAATTAGGATATGTAGATAAAATATTATATCATTTAAGAAAAAGAGAACAATACGTTCACTCAGAAATATTTGCAGAAGTAGAGCCAGACCCATCTTTTGATACCATAAAAAAAGGTGTGGCAGCCATCGAATTATTTCAACCAGATGTTATTATTGCTATTGGTGGTGGTAGTGCAATGGATGCAGCAAAAGGTATGTGGCTGTTCTATGAACATCCAGAAGCAGATGTAGAAGGATTAAAACTAAAGTTTATGGATATACGTAAACGTACTTATAAATTCCCTAAATTAGGAACAAAAGCAAAAATGGTAGCAATTCCAACTACGTCAGGAACTGGTTCAGAGGTAACTTCTTTTGCTGTTATAACGGATAAAAAACAAAATAAAAAATATCCATTAGCCGATTATGAATTAACACCAGATGTTGCTATCATTGATACGGATTTGGTTATGACATTACCAAAGAAAATAACAGCAGATACGGGTATGGATGTGCTAACTCACGCAATTGAAGCTTATGTTTCAAACATGGCATCTGATTATACCGATGGATTAGCAGAAAAAGCGGTGGAATTAGTTTTAAACAACTTAGTCAATGCATACAATGATGGAAATGATAGAGTAGCAAGAGAAAAAATGCACAATGCAAGTTGTATTGCAGGTATGGCATTTACCAATGCATTTTTAGGATTAAACCACTCAATTGCACATAAAATTGGAGGAGAGTTCCATGTACCACATGGTAGAGCCAATGCGATTTTATTACCATATGTAATAAAATATAATGCAACCAAACCAACTAAGTTTGTATCTTTCCCTAAATATGAATACTTTATTGCAGATGAAAAGTATGCGACTTTAGCTAGAAAGAATGGAATGAAAGCAAAAACAACAGAAGAAGGTGTCGATTCTTTAATTGAAGCGGTAAAAGATTTGATGAAGAGAATGGAAATGCCAACAAGCTTTAAAGAGGCAGGCGTAGACGAGAAGGAATACCTAGCAGCAGTAGACATGTTAGCAGATAGAGCATTTGAGGACCAATGTACAACAGCAAATCCTCGTGTTCCATTGGTTACTGAGATTAAACAAATTCTATTAGATGCTTATTATGGAAAATAAATAGAGATAAAAAGGCTATTTTAGCTTGAAGGAGTTAAGATGGTCTTTTATTTTGTGTAAAAAATTTTTCGTCCAACATTTGACAAAGCTGAAATAATATGATATACTATCTAACTGTAATCCGCTTAATTAAGGTTCATAAAGGTTAATTTAATTTAACTACCTAAAATAAGGATTAGCGAGTATACAAAAAAGGGAGGTGTACAGAATATGTACGCAATAATTGAAAGCTGTGGAAAACAATACAAAGTAACAGAAGGAGATATCGTATTTTTCGAAAAATTAGAAGCAGAAGAAGGAAAAAAAGTAACTTTTGATAAAGTAGTTTTAACTTCTGATGGTGAAAAAATCGAAATAGGAAATCCTTATGTAAAAGGTGTGAAAGTAGAAGGAAAAGTAGTTTCACACGGAAAAGGAAAGAAAATTATTGTTTTCAAATATAAACCAAAAAAGAATTATAGAAGAAAACAAGGACACAGACAACCATATACAAAGGTTGAAATTACAAGTATTAAAGCAGGAACTGCTAAAAAAGCAACTGCAGAAGAAAAAGTAGAAGCTTAAAATTTAGAATGTAAGAAGGAAGATATAAAATATTTTCATGGAGGGAGTGAGAAAGCATGGCTCATAAAAAAGGTCAAGGTAGTGTTAAGAACGGAAGAGATAGTGAGTCTAAACGTCTTGGTGTAAAAAGAGCAGATGGACAATTTGTTTTAGCGGGAAATATATTAATTAGACAAAGAGGAACACATGTACATCCAGGAACTAATGTTGGAATTGGTAGTGATGATACATTATATGCCTTAGTAGATGGAACCGTAAAATTCGAAAGAAAAGGTAGAGATAAAAAGAAAGTTAGTGTGTATCCAGCAACCGATACTACCGCAGTAAACGAATAAAATCAAACTGTATTAGCAAAAGTGCTAGTACAGTTGTTTTTTTTATGAAAATGGGGTATAATAGGAAGGTAAATAAAAGGGAAGAAGCGTCCCAAATGGTCCAACTTGGACCAAAAAGAACCGTCCCTAATGGGGACAAAGGAGAGATTAGATGTTTACAGATTATGCAAAGATTATAGTGAAGTCTGGTAATGGTGGTAATGGTGCAGCTAGCTTTCGAAGAGAGAAGTATGTGGCAGCAGGTGGACCAGATGGTGGAGATGGCGGTAAAGGTGGTAGTGTGTACTTTAGTGTTAATCCAGATATGAATACTTTATTAGATTTTCGATATAAAAAGAATTTTAAAGCAGAAAATGGAGAGAATGGAAGCGGAAATCATTGTACTGGTAAAAGTGGAGAGGATTTGTATATAGGGGTACCACTTCGGTACGATTATTAAAGATGTGAAAACCAATAAAGTGGTAGCAGATTTGTCAAAGGAAGGACAAGTGGAGTTGGTTATTCCTGGTGGTAGAGGGGGAAAAGGGAATTCTCATTTTGCTACTTCTACAAGGCAAGCACCTCGATTTTCACAAGATGGAGAAAAGGGATTAGAAAAAGAGTTGATTTTGGAGTTAAAGATGTTAGCAGATGTGGGATTAGTAGGGTTTCCTAATGTTGGTAAATCTACGTTCTTATCGAAGGTAACTTCTGCCAAGCCTAAAATTGCAGATTATCATTTTACTACGATTATTCCTAATTTAGGGGTAGCAAAATCGATTCATGGAGATAGTTTTGTAATTGCCGATATTCCAGGAATGATAGAAGGAGCAAGCCAAGGAGTAGGCTTAGGAATGCAGTTTTTAAGACATGTAGAAAGAACAAGATTATTACTACATGTAGTGGATGTATCTGGAGTAGAGGGAAGAAATCCAGTAGAAGATTTTTATACCATTAACGAAGAAATTAAACAATATAGTGAGAAGTTGAGTAAAAGAAAACAAATTCTAGTTGCTAATAAAATAGATGTAATGCAAGAGGAAAAGAACTACCAAAAATTAGAGGAGTTAGCAAAAAAAGAAGGATTGGAACTTTATAAAATATCAGCAGCAACAGGAGAAGGAGTAGACCAGTTAATGGCTCGAGTAGCAGAGGTGTTAAAAGAGTTACCAAAAGAAGATTTAATTGAAGTAGAGGAAAGAATGGTGTATACTTTAGAAGAAGATAAAGACGAATTTGAGGTAAGAATCGAAGAAGGAGACTATATTGTAGATGGACCAGCTATTGAGAGATTAATGGGTAGAGTCAACATTCAAGATAATGAGTCAATGCACTATTTCCAAAAATGTATTAAGGATATGGGAATAGAGGCAAAGCTAAAGGCAAAAGGAGTAAAAGAAGGAGATACAGTAAGATTTTTAGACTGGCATTTTGAATGGTATGAATAAAAAAAGAAGCAATAGGCTTAAGAAGAAGTTTCTTAAGCCTATTATCGTAAAAGAAAAACAAATTTTTATGCAATTATATTTTCGATTTCTTGTAAAGGTAGTTGAGTAATTTCATACAAATCAAAAAAAATAAAAAATTTGTTTGACATTCATCTGTTTGTGTGATATCATTATGGCAAATGAAAAATAAGAGGAGTGATTTTATTGAAAAAGAAAGATAATGATTCCATCAATAAAAGAGAAAAGGCAATCCTAAAATTCATAGAAAAAAGCCAAAAAGCAAATGGATATGCCCCATCAGTAAGAGAAATAGGAAAAGCAGTAGGTTTAAAATCAACTGCTACGGTACATGGCTACTTAGCAAAATTGGTGGAAAAAGGTTACATTAAAAAAGAAAATCAAAAAGGAAGAACATTAAAATTGTTAAAAGGTGGCTTAACAGACGACCAAAATGGTGCAACCAAAGACTTTTATAGTGGAAAAGAAATGGTAGAAGTACCAGTCATTGGTAAAATAACAGCAGGAGCTCCTATTTTAGCAGTAGAAAATGTAACAGATACCTTCCCAATTCCAATTGATTTTGTTGGAAATAGCGAAAGCTTTATGCTTACCGTAAGGGGAGAAAGCATGATAGAAGCAGGTATTTTAGATGGAGATTACATCTTAGTAAAAAAACAAAATACAGCTGAAAATGGACAAATTGTAGTAGCTTTAATTGAAGATGAAGCAACAGTAAAAACATTCTACAAAGAAAATGGACACATTCGTCTACAACCAGAAAATTCTACCATGGACCCAATTATTGTTCCAGATTGCCAAATTTTAGGCAAAGTTT
>CAOJXM010000117.1 GCA_948465625.1 uncultured Clostridium sp.
TAAAAAAGCTATGCAATCTCTGCATAGTTTTTTACTTCAAATGTTTTTTTATTTCATTTACTATTCTTTCTTTTGCTTCTTCTAGGGTATGATTAATGGTTCCTCCTGCAGCTCTTGGGTGTCCACCACCACTAAACATTAAGCATACATCTGATACATTCACATATTCATTTGACCTTAATGACACTTTATACCCTTCATCCTTCTGCTTTAAAAAAACGGAAACTTCCACTCCTTCTATATCTCTACCTATTTCTACAATACCAGAACTATCTCCTGTTTGTGGCTTAATCTTTTCTTCATCTTCTTGATTAATATAGGTAAAAGCAATTTTTCCGTCTTCTAAAAATTCCAATCGTTCCATTGCTAATTTTTGCAATTCAAAATGTGTTCTTGTTTTTGTTTGCAATACTTTTTTATAAATGTCTGATATCTTAACTCCTAAACCTAAAAGCCAAGCTGTAAACTCAAAAGTAGCTGTATTTACACCAGAATACTTAAATCCACCTGTATCAGTAATAATACCAGTAATTAAACATTCTCCGATTTGTTTGGTAATATTGACCCCAATATATTCTAAAACAGTTATTAGAACTTGAGCACAAGCTGGAGAATCTGGATTAACAAAATTATAGTCTGCAAACATATTATTACTAGCATGATGGTCTATGTTAATTTTTACATTGGCATCTTCAAAATAATTAGCAAATCCATTTAATCTTTTCATATCTGCACTATCTAATGAAATAGCCAAATCATAATGAGTGATTGCACTTTCTTTTTTTACTTCATCTACTCCTGGTAAAAAGCCATAGATAGGAGGCATTTCTGGAATGATTAAGTCTACCTCCTTATTTAATTGCTTTAGGGCATGATACATTGCCAAACTGCTTCCTATGGCATCTCCATCTGGATTTTCATGTGTTAATAGCACAATTGTTTTAGCATTTTCTATTTCTTCTTTTATATTATCTAAAGTCATCTACATTTCCCCTTTATTCTCTGGTTTCACGTCTTTCATAATATCTTTCAAAATCGAATCAATTTTTGCACCATACTCCATTGAATCATCTAATTCAAATACCAATTCTGGTGTAATTCTTAAATTGATTCTTTTTGCTATTTCAGAACGAATAAATCCTGCTGATTTTTTTAAGTTAGCTAATGTTTCTTTCGTATTTTTAGCATTTAAAATACTTACATACACTTTAGCATATTTTAAATCTGGTGTTATTTTGACTTTGGTTACACTTATTAAACCAGTAACATTTGGATTTTTTAACTCATAACTAATTATATGACTAATCTCTTTTTTTAATTCTTCATTTACTCTTTCTAATCGATTATTATTTTGCAACTGTCCTTCTCCTTTCTGTAGTTATCTTTTTACTTCCTCCATTACATACACTTCTAACATATCGCCTTCTTGTAAATCATTGTAATTTTCAATTTGTAAACCACATTCAAATCCAGTAGCCACTTCTTTTGCATCATCTTTAAATCTTTTTAATGATGTTAATTTACCATCGTGAATTACAACATTATCTCTTATGACACGGATTCCAGCATTTCTTGCTATCTTTCCTTCTTTTACATAACATCCTGCAATGGTTCCCACATTACTTACTTTAAACGTTTGTCTAATTTCTGCTGTACCAATTACTTTTTCTTCAAAGGTTGGGTCTAGCATTCCTTTCATAGCAGCTTCTACATCTTCAATTGCTTGATAAATAACAGAATATTGTTTAATTTCTACTTCATCTTTGGTTGCCATATCTCTTGCCATTGGCTCTGGTCTAACATTAAATGCAATAATAATAGCATTTGATACTTTTGCAAGGGTAACATCAGATTCTGTTACACCACCAACATTAGCATGAATTACTTTTACTTCAACTTCTTCATTTGACAATTTCTCTAAAGATTGTTGTACTGCTTCTACAGAACCTTGTACATCTGCTTTTACAATTAAGTTTAATTGTTTTAGATTTCCTTTTTCAATTTGACTAAATAAATCATTTAAAGAAACTTTTGATGTAGCATTAATTGATTTTTCTCTTTCTTGACGTTTTCTTCTTTCAATTAAGTGTTTTGCTGTTTTTTCATCTTTTACTTCATAGAAGGTATCTCCTGCAACTGGTACTTCTGGTAATCCTGTTATTTCTACTGGTGTAGATGGACCTGCTTTTTTTACTTTTTGCCCTTTATCATTTATCATAGCACGAATTCTACCAATAACAGAACCCACTACAATCGTATCTCCTATATCTAATGTACCACGTTGTACCAACATAGTAGCTACTGGTCCTCTTGCTTTATCTAGTTTTGCTTCAATTACAACACCTTTTGATTGTTTGTTTGGATTTGCTTTTAATTCTCTCATATCAGCTACTAATAACATCATTTCTAATAAAGTATCAATATTGGTTCCTTGTTTTGCTGAAATTGGTACAAATATGGTATCTCCTCCCCATTCTTCTGGAACTAAGTCGTATTTGGTTAATTCTTGTTTTACTTTTTCTGGGTTGGCACCTTCTACATCCATTTTGTTAACAGCTACTACAATTGGAATTTCAGCAGCTTTTGCATGGTTGATTGCTTCAATGGTTTGTGGCATAACACCATCATTTGCCGCAATTACCAAAATAGCAATATCAGTTACTTGTGCTCCTCTTGCTCTCATACTGGTAAATGCTTCATGACCTGGTGTATCAAGGAATGTAATTTCTCTATCTTTTACTTTTACTTTATAAGCACCAATATGTTGTGTAATTCCTCCTGCTTCTCCTTGGATAACATTGGTTTTACGAATAGCATCAAGAAGTGATGTTTTACCATGGTCTACGTGTCCCATAACAACGACTACTGGTGGTCTTGGTTGTAGATTTTCTTCAGTATCTTCTGAATCATCAAATAAGATGTCTTCTTCGGTAACCATTTCTTTTTTATTGGCTGTGATACCAAATTCACCTGCAATTAAGAAAGCTGTATCAAAATCTACTTCATTGTTAATGGTAGCTAAAACACCATAATTTAACAATTTCTTTATAACTTCACCTGTTGTCTTTTTCATTTCTGCTGCTAAATCTTTAACTGTTATTGGGTCAGGAATCGTAATTTCTGTTAATTGAAAGATTTTTTGTTTTACTCTTTCTTCTTCTGGCTTATTGCTCTTCTTCCTATTTCTCTTACCTCTTTGTGTTGTTAAATCATAATAATCTAACATACCACCTTCTTGGTCGTCAAACATATGTGATAATCGATCTGCTTGTTTTAAACTCTTTAACTTATCTTCATCAAAACTCTCAGTATGTCTTCTTTGTTTTGTTTGTTTTTTGTTTCTGTTTTCTTCATTACGATTTTGTTTTTGCTTATCAATATTTTTGTTATATTCTCTTACAATTTCTTTTTCTCCCACATCAGCAGACATAATGTTTTTAATGTTTTTTTCAATTCCTTTTTCATCAAGAGGTCTTCTTTGATTGAAGGTGTTATTTCTATTTTGATAGCCACCTTCACGATTAAAGTTATTGTTTCTTCTTTGATTATTATAGCCATTATTTTGAGAATTATGTTCACGATTAAAATTACCGTTTTCTCTGTTAAATGGTCTATTGTTATTATTTCGATAGTTATTGTTGTGCTCTCTATTGTCACGATTAAAGTTATTGTTACGATAGTTATTATTTCGATTATTATTATTGTTTCTATTGTTGTAAGGACGATTGTTATTTCTATCGTTTTGTTGGTTTGTTGTTGCTTGTTTTTCCTCTACCATTGCTTCCTTCTCCACTTTTTCTACTCTTTCTTCTTGTATTTTTTCTGCTTCTTTTTTCTCTTCTTTGACTTCTTCTTTTTTAATCGTTTCTTTTACTTCTGGTTCTTCTTTTGTTTCAATAACAGGCTCTTTTACTGGTGGTTCTTCCACTACTTCTTCTTGCTTTTTGCTCTTTAATCCAAATAATTCACTAACAGTAAGCGGTTTTGTTGGTTTGTTTCGATATACAATATTATAGTCTTTATTTTGTTCTCTTTCGACAAAACCAATTCCTTTTTTGGTTTGTTTCATTTTTTCTTCTCGTTCTTTTTGTTTCTGCTTTTCTTCTTGTTCTTCATCTACTACCAATGCTCTCCTAATAATAACTGGTTCATCTGCCTTTTCTTTTTTGCTCGCTTTTTCTTCTTTTGGCTTTGATGCAGATTTTTTCTTGTTAAAACTGCTTAATATCTTATTTGCAACACTTTCTTCTACTGAACTTAAATGACTTTTTACTTCTAATCCTAAACTCTTTGCCTTTTCTATTACTTCTTTACTGGTTAAGTCTAATTCTTTTGCTATTTCATGTATTTTCATCTTACCCAATAATATCACCCC
>CAOJXM010000118.1 GCA_948465625.1 uncultured Clostridium sp.
CGGATTTGGATCAGGTTCTACCTCATTTTTAGCGGCAAAAGAAATTGCAAAAAAGGTAAAAGAAGAAGGATTACAGATTACAGCAATCCCAACATCTCATGAAATTTTGATGTTATGCAGTCATTTGCAAATCCCAACTACTACATTAGTAGAAAAAAAGCCAGATTGGTGTTTTGATGGAGCTGATGAAGTAAATCACAAGAATTGGCTTATTAAAGGTAGAGGGGCAGCCATGTTTAAAGAAAAGTTAAATATTGCCAATGCAAAAGAAACTTACATTTTAGTAGATGAAAGTAAATTTGTAGAAAATTTATGTGATAAATTCCCAATTCCAGTTGAGGTTTTTCCACCTGCCATTAATTGTGTAAGAGAAGCTTTAACCAAAATGGGAGCAGAATCCATTGTATTAAGATTGGCAAAAGGAAAAGATGGACCAATTATTACCGAAAATGGAAATTTTATATTAGATACCGTGTTTAGAGACATAAATGAAAACTTAGAAAAAGATTTAAAAAGTATTGTAGGAGTAATTGAAACAGGATTATTTATTGGCTACAATGTTAAGATAGAAAAATAACAAGGAGGGCAACATGCAAGAAGACAGTATTATACGACCAGAATTAGAAAGTATAGATGAGGAAAGGTTAGAGAATTCGCTAAGACCAAAGGTGTTAAGTGAATACATTGGACAAGACAAAGTCAAAGAAAGCATGAAAGTATACATAGAAGCAGCCAAAAAAAGAGGTGACCCATTAGACCATGTTTTGCTATATGGACCACCAGGATTAGGAAAAACAACACTTTCTAATATTATCTCAAACGAAATGAATTCGAATATCAAAATTACTTCTGGACCTGCTATTGAGAAGCCAGGAGATTTGGCAGCATTGCTTACCAATTTATCTGAATTTGATATCTTATTTATTGATGAAATTCACCGCTTAAATAAAAGTGTGGAAGAAATTTTATACCCTGCTATGGAAGATTATACCTTAGATATTATTATAGGAAAAGGACCAAGTGCAAGGTCAATTCGATTGGATTTGCCTAAGTTTACTCTAATTGGTGCAACTACCAAAGCAGGTTCGCTTACTACACCATTACGTGACCGATTTGGAATTGTATGTAGATTGGAACTATATACACCAGAACAATTGGAACTAATTGTAAAAAGGTCTAGTACTATTTTGGGAGTAGATATTGATGAAATTGCTGCAAAAGAAATTGCAAAACGTTCAAGAGGAACCCCAAGAATTGCGAATCGAATTTTAAAAAGAGTAAGAGATTATGCTTCTGTACTAGGAGATGGAAGAATTACTTTAGAAGTAGCAAAGATAGCATTAAATAAGCTAGAAATTGATGATTTGGGGTTAGATGAAATTGACCGAAAGATGTTAGAAACCTTAATCGTAAAATACAAAGGCAAACCAGTTGGACTAGATAATTTAGCAGCAACCATAGGAGAAGAAGTAGAAACCATAGAAGATGTGTATGAACCATATTTAATTCAAATTGGTTTTTTACTACGTACACCAAGGGGAAGAATTGCTACGGAAGAAGCATATAGGCATTTAGGAATACCATATTTAGAAAATGAGGGATAAATGTAGAAGAAAAAGGAGAAAAGAGCATGGATGAAAAACAAATGTCAAGGAGATTATTCAAGAGTGTTATAACAGGGGCAGTATGTTTTACCCTCATTACCTTTGTACTTAACTTAATACTAATAAAAAATGGGCAAGAAAATTTGATGAATAAGATACCAGCTATGTTTACTTTATTTGTATTTGTTTATGCAATTATGATATACATGATTCCAATTTTAGTCAAAAGAATAGAAAGAGAATATATAGCAGTAAATGAAAAATATGATACGGATGTGCAAATAGAATATTATAGAGAATTGGTAGAAAATTATTCGATAGGAGCACTAGTAATGTGTTATGGAGAAAAGGTTGATTATAGAGATCAACTAGTAGCAACATTATTACGCTTGTCTTTAAATGAAAAAATAAAAATAGACGAGGAAGGAATACAGGTAATAGATGAGGAAGGCTTATCACCAACGGAGTTTCTGTTTGTAAAAAGCTGTAAAAATTGTAAAATATATACAAAGAATAATGTAAAAAGTTTATTAGAGAAAGATAATGTAGAGGATGCCTTACAAACTGAGTTATTTAGTAAGAATACGGTAACTCATTTTGGTATCGAAGATAAAACACTTCGATTTGGCGTAATCTTAGGAGTTATCAATTTTGTAGCACTTATACTAACAAAAGCGAATAGTGGTAATTTTATTACAGTTTTATCCTTTATAGCGGAGTGTTTATTGGTATTTGGGATGACATTAGTAGCATTAAGAGAAAGAACCGTATTATATCGAACAGAAAAAGGAAAAGAAATTCAACAGAAATTAAAGGGATTAAAAAGATTTCTAACAGATTATAGTAGTATTGCAGACAAGAAAGTAGAAGCAATTGAAATATGGGACGAATATATTATTTATGCGATTCTTTTTAATATGAAAGGAAATCTAAATTTAGAAGCATATAACATATACAAAAAATACATTGATAAATTGATATTTTAGAAAGTGAGATAGGAGATATGAAGTTGTTAATACATACTTGTTGTGCACCATGTAGTGTTTATTGTATTGATTCGTTAAGAGAAGAAAAGATAGAGCCAGTAGTGTATTGGTATAATCCGAATATCCATCCTTATATGGAATATAAGCAAAGAAGGGATACCTTAAAGGAGTATACCAAAAGTATTGCCGTAGAAGCCATTTTTGAAGAGGATTATGGCTTAAGAGAGTTTTGCAAAAATGTGATAGGTGATTTAGAGAATCGATGTGCAAATTATTGCTATAAGGTAAGATTAGAAAAGACAGCATGTTATGCAAAAGAGAATGGATATGATGCTTTTACTACTACTTTATTGGTTAGCCCTTATCAAAATCATGAAGCATTAAAGCAAATAGGAGAGGAATTAGCTAAGAAGTATGGAATTGAATTTGTTTACCGAGATTTTAGAGTAGGTTTTCGAGAGGGACAACAAAAGGCAAGAGAGATGGGATTGTATATGCAAAAGTATTGTGGGTGTGTGTTTTCAGAACAGACAGCAAATTATGACCACAAAAGTTTTGCAGATAAAGTCCAACTTCAAAATAAGATTACAGAAAGAAAAATCAGATTAAGTTGGGATGTTCCAAATTTAGAATTAAAACCATATAAAAATGGAAGTGAAATACATTTTATATATGATTTAAAAAAAGAAGTATATAAGGAATATGTTGAAAAGATTTATGGAGAGTGGAACGAAGAAAATCAGCAAAAGCTATTTGCTAGATTTATGAAAGAAAACTCAAAGAATATAGAACATATATATTTAAAAGATGAGCTAGTTGGATTTTATAATGGAAAGGACAAAGATAGTAATACTTTTGAAATAGGCAATATCTGTGTAAAACCAGAATATCAAAATAAAGGTATTGGAACAGCAGTATTAAAAGAAATAATATTTGAAAATAGAGATAAAGAAATTATATTACAATGTTTTAAAGATAATCCAGCAATGAAATTATATGAGAGAATGGGATTTGAAAAAATAGATGAAACAGAAACTCATTATATTATGAAAAAGCAAGAAGAGTCAAATAAATTAGAGCAATAATTTAAAGTTATATAAGGAAAAATTCTATTAATAATAAAATTATTAATAATAAGGAGGAGGAGAGCGTTTGGACAAAGAGTTATTAGATAACAATGATGATATTATAATTTATACAACAGATGATGGACAAGTAAAAATAGAAGTTAGACTTGAAGATGAAAATGTTTGGCTGACACAAAATGCTATGGCAGAATTATTTGATACAACAAAACAGAATATAAGTCTACATATAAAAAATATTTTTGAAGAAAAAGAACTGGATGAAAATTCAGTTGTCAAGGAAAACTTGACAACTGCTTCAGATGGTAAAAATTACAAAATAAAATTTTATAATTTAGATTTAATTATATCTGTTGGGTATCGTGTAAAGTCAATTCGCGGAACTCAATTTAGAATATGGGCAAATAAATTAATAAAAGAATATCTAACATCAGAAAAAGTATTTTGGAGAAAAATTTTGGACATCTATGCTACAGGATAAAAGAACTAGACAGATTTTTAACTATGACGCATAAAGAAATATTAGAAGGTGCAGGAAAAATATCTCACGAAAAAGCTTTAGAAAAAGCCCATGAAGAATATGATAAATACATGAAAACTCATTTAACTCA
>CAOJXM010000119.1 GCA_948465625.1 uncultured Clostridium sp.
CATAAAGTTTCATAAAAATGATTGACAATCATTTTTTTTCATACTATAATGCAAATTCCAATTGGTATTTTATATTAATAAAGGAGGAAGAAATGAAAATACAATTATCAGAACATTTTACATATAAAAAATTAATAAAATTTACAATACCAACTATTATTATGATGATATTTACGTCCATTTATGGAATCGTAGATGGAATATTTGTATCCAATTTTGTAGGGAGCAATGCTTTTGCAGCAGTCAATTTAATTATGCCAGCCTTAATGATTGTAGGAACAATTGGATTTATGATAGGAACAGGAGGAAGTGCATTAGTTTCTAAAACAATAGGAGAAGGAAACAAGAAAAAAGCCAATGAATATTTTTCAATGTTGGTGTATTTACTAATTTTATTAGGATTTATTTTTACCATTATAGGAGTAGTCTTAGTAGAGCCAGCTACGAAGTTGTTAGGAGCAGATGAGGCGATGTTTGCAGATTGTGTAAACTATGGAAGGACACTATTATTATTTTTAATTCCCTTTGTATTACAAAACTGTTTTCAAAGTTTTCTAATCGTGGCAGAAAAGCCAACATTTGGTTTAATTATTTCCGTTGTATCTGGAGTCAGTAATATGCTATTAGACTTTTTATTTATGTATGTATTTAAATGGGGGATATTTGGTGCAGCAATAGCTACAGGAATGAGTCAACTAATAGGAAGTATGGTTCCAATTATATATTTCATACGTAAAAACGATAGTCCATTAAGATTAGTAAAAGCTAAGTTTGAGGTAAAAGCAATTTTACAATCCTGTGTAAATGGCTCATCTGAGATGCTAACCAATTTGTCGATGTCATTGGTTAATATATTATATAATATGCAATTAATGAAATATATAGGTTCTAATGGTGTTGTTGCCTATGGAATTATTATGTATGTAGGGTTTATTTTTTCAGGAACCTATTTAGGCTACGCCATTGGAACAGCACCTATTATAGGGTATCATTATGGGGCAGGAAATACAGAGGAATTAAAAAGTTTACTAAGAAAAAGCATAAAATTAATTGCGATTGCTTCACTTGTTATGACAGGGATTGCGGAAGTTTTATCAAGATTACTAGCATCAATATTTGTAAGTTATGATGTGGAACTACTTAATATGACAACAAATGCGATTCGATTATTTGCTATTTCGTATTTAATAAGTGGGTTTAATATATTTGCTTCATCATTCTTTACCGCATTAAATAATGGTTTAGTTTCAGCAGCTATTTCGTTTTTACGAACACTACTGTTCCAAGTTGCTATGATTTTACTTTTGCCTATAATATGGGGATTAAATGGTATTTGGCTAGCTGTTGTTTTTGCAGAAATTTTAGCATTAGTAGTTAGTTTTGTATTTTTGTATGGTAATAGAAAGAAATATCAATATGTTTAAAAAACATTATAGATTGGTTATTAAATTATTGACATAGCACATAAAACATAGTATAATGAATATACTAAGGGAGAATAGTTATACTAATTCGAGTGTTTCGCAACTCATTGAAAATAGCGAACGATATATTGATGAGTGTTTCGCGACTCAAACAAAAACGGCGAACGATATATTCGAGTGTTTCGCGACTCAAACAAAAATGGCGAAATTAATATAGGGGGTTAAAATTTATATTTTAACTCTCTATTTTTGTTTTTAAGGAGAATCAACATGCAATTAAAATTTTATGAAGTAGATGCTAAATATATAAGGTATTTAAAAGAAGAAGGAGATAATAAAATCCCTAATATTGATTATGAAAAACACAAGAAATTTTTTTGTGGAATTGTACTTACAATTAATAATTTTAATTATTTTGCGCCTGTTTCTTCCTATCATAAAAAAGCTCATACGGTATTTCTAATTATGGATAAAGATAAAAAAACAAAGGGCTTTAAACCAATATCTTCATTGAGATTTTCATTTATGTTTCCTTGTCCTATCGAATACTTAACCCAAAAAGATTTTTCGAAAGAAGAACAGAAATATCAAATGTTATTAAGAAAAGAGTTGCATTACTGTAATATAAATAGGGAAAAGATAGCACAAAAGGCAAATGAAGTATATAAATTAGGATTAAAAAAGGAAAGCAGGAAAAAATTTAATATATGCGATTTTAAATTGCTAGAAGAAAAGTGCTTAGAGTACATTAAGAAGCAAGAAGAAAAATAGTTGTTATATTGATGTTTATGATAAAATATGAGTACTATAAAAGTAAGAAGTTAAAAATTATGTTGATTTTTAACTTCTTACTTTTATTCAAGATATAGACAAACAATTAAGCAAGTGATATAATAACAAGCGTTAGGGAACAAAAATTAGGAAAGAAGGGAACATATGCCAAGGCAAATGATATTTACAAGAGAAATTGTAATTAATACAACCTATCAATTAGTAAAAAAAGAAGGTATGCAGAGTGTAAATGCAAGAAGAATTGCAAAAGAATTAAACTCATCGGTACATCCTATTTTTCGACATTTTAAGGATATGGAAGAACTAAAAAAGGTAGTATATGAAAAGATATATGCAAAATATCAAGAATACATGTTAACAGGAATAAAAGAAGAAAAAGCATATAAAAAAATGGGCATTGCTTATATTAAATTTGCTAAAGACTATCCAGAGTTCTTTAAAATTTTATTTATGCAAAAAACAGACTTAAATGCAGAAAACTTTGTAATGGCAGACAAAGTAGGAGATGATGTAATAAGAGCAGGACAAAAGTTAACCAAATTATCTTTTGAAGAACAAAAAAAGTTCCATGTAAAAGTCTGGATTTTTACGCATGGAATTGCCTGTTTAGTAGCAACCAAAACCGTAGAATTTTCAGACGAAGAAATCAGTAAGCTACTAGAAAAAACAGTAGTAGAAATGTTAATGGGATATAAAATGAAAGGGGAAAAATAAAGTGGAAAATGTGATTGAGGTAAAAAAATTAACCAAACAATACAAAGGGGTAAAAGCAATTGACGATTTATCTTTTGAAGTAAAAGAAGGAGAAATTCTAGGATTACTTCGGACCAAATGGAAGTGGAAAATCTACCACCATTAATTGTATTTTATCTTTATTAAATTTTAATCAAGGGCAAATCCAAATATTTGGTAAAGAAATGAAACCAAATGCTTACGACATTAAAGCAAAATTAGGAGTGGTTTTTCAAGATGTAGCAGTGTTTCAAGAATTAACGGTATATGAAAATATTGACTATTTTTGTGGTTTGTATATAAAAGACAAAGCAAAGAGAAAACAATATATGGAAGAAGCGATTGAATTAGTAGGACTTGAAGATTTTAAGAAATTTTATCCAAAACAATTATCAGGAGGACTCTTAAGAAGATTAAATATTGCTTGTGGAATTGCTCACAAACCAAAACTAATCTTTTTGGATGAGCCTACTGTTGCAGTAGATCCACAAAGTAGAAACAATATATTAGATGGGATTAAAAAATTAAGACAAAAAGGGGCAACCATTGTTTACACAACCCATTATATGGAAGAAGTAGAACACATTTGTGATCGAGTTATTATCTTAGATAAAGGAAAAATATTAGCAACGGGAACATGTGATTCGTTAAAAGAATTAGCTAAAATTGAAGAAAAAGTAACAGTAGAAGTAAAAGAGTTAGCACAAAAATATTTAGAAGAAATCAAAAAAATAGAACAGGTAGATGAAGTAAGCTATAATGGAAATTTATTGTTAGTTACTTATAAAAAGGGAAAAAACAATTTAGTGGAGTTGATGGATTATTTGAAAAGAGAAAAAATTCCATATAATAAAATTTATTCAGAAAGACCAACTTTAAATGATGTCTTTTTAGAATTAACAGGAAAGGAGCTTCGAGATTAATGTTTTATCATAATTTTAAATATGCTTTAAAAACTTTATTTCGAGATAAGATGCTGATTTTTTGGACTTTTGCTTTTCCTATTATTTTAGGAACATTCTTTAACATGGCTTTTTCGAACATCGAAAATAGCGAAAAGTTAGACATTATTAAAATAGCGGTTGTAGAAGATGAGCAATGGGAAGGAAAAGAAGCTTTAGCAACCTTAGGCGATGCACAAAAGGAAGAACGATTATTTGACATTACCTATACCAAAACAGAAGAAGAGGCCAAAGAACTGTTACAACAAGATAAAGTAACAGGTTATATTGTAGGAAAGGAAGAAACTCCTAAAGTAGTAGTTACAACCAGTGGAATTAACGAAACTATTATAAAACAAGTAGTAGAAGAAATAA
>CAOJXM010000120.1 GCA_948465625.1 uncultured Clostridium sp.
CCCTTTTTTTTAGGATTTCATTCCAACGTCCCATAATTCCTTCTGTGTATAAGTCAAATCTTGCAATGGGTACCCCGTCAGTTCCAATAATGCTAACGGCATATTGTTCCTTTGCATAACGATAAATCGTTGGTATGATAGTTTCAAACCCAACGATTCTTTCTTTTGTAGCATTATAGTCTGATGCTGTAGTATACTCATAGCTATGTTCTAATTCGTGTGCTTGAAGTACCATATCGGAAGTTACTCTAGCTTGCCCAACAACATTAAAGGTTAAAGTCATTGCTAAAACAAAAACTAGCATAGCAAATCCTATCTTTAGTGCATCTACAGCATTTTCCATAATCTCTCACCCTTATCTATTTATTTGCTTGTACCTGATTTTGTTACTTTTACTTTATTTACTAAACCTGTTTTTGGTTCATATTCTAATGTTACATCATAAGTTGCACCAGTATTAATTTTTGATGTGATTGCTGACATTTCATTCGTTTTTAAATCAGATGTAGTAGGCTCTAAATTACCATTATCTACTCCTTCTACTTCTAAGGTTACTAATTTACCATCAATATCTTGGTTGGTTGAATTGTTAGACATGATATTTCTAATAATAGCTCTAACATTTGATCCTCTTTGTGTTCCTTCATATTGTGTAAATTGTGCATTAAATGCGTCTTTTTCTTGTTGGCTCATAGAAGATATTGCTTGATCAATTCCTCCCATAGCTCCTTGATAAATTAACATCGCAACTCCTATTAATAAGATGGCAATTAACACTGCTCCTGCAATTAATAATGCTTTTGATGCGTTCTCCATAATTTTTTCCTCCTTTGATTTTTAAAAAAATATTTATTTTATAACTTAGATTTTTTAATCTAAAATTGAATAACTTGTTTATGGTTCTAGTTGTTTTAGTACAATTTTACTAACTTGTTTGGTTTTATCATGATATTGTATTTCCACTAACTTAAATTTTGTTACATTAAAATTGCTAATAAAACTACTTAACCCTCTATTGTACACGGTTTCTATTGGATGTATCACAATTTCCTCATCATACAAAAATTGTATTTCTCCTTTAATGGATGTGGTATCATTTTCTATAAATTTACCTTCTTCATCCTTTTCTACTTCGTTTTTGTGATTATGGTCTACCATTTTATTAATGATGGTTGCTACATCGGTACCATAGATTTCTTTGTCCTGGTAAATTTCATATTGATTGTTTAATTCTTTTGCTTTTGCTAGTTTTCTGCTATTTTCATTTATAGTCACACCAATTACAGTTAGACAAATAATAAAAATCGCAACAATGATTAAGATTGTTTTTTTCATATCAATGATTCTTTACCTTTCTTTATTATACTATTTTATCTTTCTAAAAGCAACATTTTTTTGCTGATTTCTCGATTTTTCTACTGGTAATTTTTAGCCTTTTAGCTAATTCTTTCTATCTTGATTTCGTGAATTCTTCCATTGTCATCATAGCCAAAATCGCATTTAAAATTTCTTTTAATGGCTTCGCCCTCTTGCATGTATGGTGCATAGCTTTGCATAAATACAATTGCTTCGTCTTTGGTTGGTCCTCTTTGTAGTTGGTCTCTATAACTTTTTTCAATTCCTTTGATTTGTAACTCAATTGTCTCTGCCGTATGCTCATTGGTATTGTAGTCATGTACCAAATTTGCTAATGTTACAACATCTTGAGCCGTTAAATTACTTCTTGAATTGTATACTTCAAATTTAGCATTAAATTCTGCAATTGTTTTTTGTTCTATATTTGCATTAATGGTTGCAGAAAAATCCCTTCCTGCTGCAAATGCATAAGCCATAACAGTAAGTAGTAGTATACCGATTAGGACTTCTGCCATCATAATTAATGCTTTTGATAAATTCTCCTCCATCTTACTACCACCCCTTTTTGCTCCTGTTTATTTAAAAATTTATAATGGTATTGGCAAATCCATAGCCATATTCATCTTCTGACATTTTTCTTTCTTTAAATAGCAAATAGTTAACTCGTCCTGTCTTTTTATTATATTCTACTTTTACACAATCAAAAATTCTTCTTTTAAAATCATCAAATGTTTCTTTGTTTGGTCGAATCACAGTAAAATATTCTTCCATGGTATATGGCTCATTGGCTTTAAACGTAAAAGTTTGACTCTGTCCTTCTCCTTTTACATATACCGTTTCTTCTACCATAATAAAGTTTACATTGATATAGTAATTCGGATCTTCCATTTCTTCTTGTGTAATGGTTTTTCCTTTTATTTTAATTCCTGGTTTTGCATATTTACGATTGTTACTATCTGCTTTGTTCATAGCAGATATCACATCCGTTCCTCTTAATAATTTTTTATTGTACCCTTCATATTCCAAATTAAACATTTTAATTTGTTCAGCTAATTCTGCTGATTCGTTTTGTTTAAACAATTCAGAAGAAGAAGCCCACATATAGATTAATACTCCAACAATCATAAGGGCAATTAGTATACTTCCTGCCATAATTAAAGCTTTTGATGCATTCTCCATTTCGCTAGCTTCTCCTTTCTTCTACATCATGGTTGACATGGTACTAAATGAACTTGTCATACTTAACATACCAATTACTACTAATGGGACAATTAAATAGCCTACAAATAGTACTACCATTGGTGCAAATCCAATTGTTTTTCCAATTCTACCTTTTTTTGCAATTAATCTTTCATTTGATTCTTTTCTTTTTTCTTGATAATATGCTCTTTCGGTATCTAATTCATCAAATGCATCTTTAATTGGTATCTTTTCTACAGCTGCTTGCAAACTTTCGATAATACGAATAAATTGTAAATAGGATACTTCATTTTTCATATTTTCCAATGCTTCCCAAGCACCACTCTCGTAGTTGTTTACACATCTGGTAATTGGCTCTCGAAAGATATTAGAATATCTCTCCAACCATTCTAGTATAATTTCAACATTTACCCTCTCAATTTTCATTAACATTAAGATAATGGTTTGGAATTGCATTACTTCATTTTCCATTTCCATTTGTCTCATTTTTACTTGAAATCTTAACATTAAGGTTGGTGCCATATAGCCAACGCTTGCAAATACTAATGCTAATAGTACTTCAAACCATTGCATATATTCACTGTTAATAATTTTTAATTTCCCATATACTCTTTCTGCTGCTGTTGCAATTTCTTCGTCTGATGCTTCTTGATAATATTTTGACTTTCTCATTGCTACTTCTATCTCATTTTGTTTCGTATCGACTTTTCCCTTAAACATGTCTAAGAAATGGTTATCTTGTTCAGTTAATCGCATTGCCTTTTTTTCATCGGTTGCTGACATCTGTCCTAAGATATTATAGTCTGTAGTTGGCTGTTCATAGATATATTTGATTGCTGTTTGGTGAATCTGGTAAAACATAAACATGGATACCAGTCCAGATACAATACAAATACATACCTTATTCACATAAAGCCATTCTATTTTTTGGCTAGATGCCGCATCTTTTAGTAATTCTATTATTTTACGATACTCCTTTGTACCTTTTTTGGGCATCAGTAAATTAATAAATCTTTTTAATCTTTTATATACTTTTGCTTGCCATGGATTCTCTGTATTTTTTGTATTGGCATTGGTTGATGAATTATCTTTTATTTTTCGAATTAAACTATAGCAAACAAAGGTTAATACTAATATGATGGTTTGTACAATTAATCCACCTTTTCCATCATAGAATTGAGTGGTAAAACTAAATTGTGAAACTGCCCAATTTTTTAATGGTTCAATTAATAAGATTGGTACTGCTGCAATAAAAGATAAACTCTGAAATACATAATCTAATTTATCTCTTTTCAAAATTTCTAGTTGCATTTCTTGTGTGATGTTATTTAAGTTTTTAAGATATAGAGAAGCTCCATCTACCTTTCTATCTCCAAACTCTTTGGTTAGATAAGATACTCCTGCAAATTCTTTTAAATAACTATTTGGTGCAATATCATAGTATTTTTCTAGTTCGCCTTCTGGGTCATCTGATATCAACACTTCATATATTTTTTCTGCTTGGCGAGATACTTCTACCTCATCATTTTGTGATACTTGATAAATTGCCTCTTCTACCATGTTTGATTCATGGTAAGCATGTCTTATTTCTGAGAATAAATCTATTTGTTGTTTTAATAATTTATTATCAATCTTGTCTACCATTCCGTCCATAATGGTTTCAATCATAAAAACTTCGAAAATTAAC
>CAOJXM010000121.1 GCA_948465625.1 uncultured Clostridium sp.
AAACCACTATAACTCCACCAAACCACTTCTACTGATATTTTACGATAATTAGATAGTTCCTCTACCTCATCTTTTATCTTAAAAATGATTAAACGTTGTTCTTCTTCTTCGACAATATATTCGATTTGTGCATCTATTTCTTTGCCATTGGATAATCGTAGTACTACATTATCTCCAATTTTTTTACTCATTGCTTGTTCAGAATCCAAAGTAATGGCAATGTAACATTCAAAATTATTAATGACTTTTCCAGTCTCACTACTACTGGCTACAATTTCTCCTGTTCGTAATTTTAAGTCCTCTAAAAACTTCGTATTTAAGGTATTAAAACTTTCTACCGTTAATACATTTTCTAACCCATCTACACGGTAAGAAACCACTCCACTTTCTGGTGCGGTAATGTATTCTGCTCCCGAGTTTAACGTATTTTCATAAGAACTTCTTTCTTCAATTAGTTTCCTAATATGGGAACCCGAAGGGCTTAAGTCTCCTGCAATTTTTGCTTTTTTGGTAATTTGGGTATTCATGTCTTTTTTGTATTCAGCAATTCTTTTTACCTCGTTTACTTTTACTACTTCATTTAGTTTTTCTTCTATTTGATTTTCTAGTAGTTTCATATCGCTAGCAGTAAGTAAATCAGTTTGACTTTCCATTGCTTGTTGGATTTGTATGTCCAATTCTTCTATCTTTTTTTCTAAGTTTTGCTCATTGTTGCTATAATAGCGAAAAATGGAATCTCCTTTGGAAACTCGTTCTCCTTCTGATTTAATTTGCGACATACCATTTTTGTAATTATTACCTTGTACTACTGTTTCTTGCCTTATTACATAGCCAATTGCATTTTCTTGATTATATAACTTACCTTCTTCAATTAGAAAGGTATCGGTTGGTTGTTTGACTAATTTAATAATACTATACATAAAATATGCCAATATTACCACTGAAATGACTGCAACGATTGCTATTTTTTTCCTATTTTTTTTCCTCATCGCTTACCACTTTCTTTCATTGGTATTTTACTGTTATACTATATCATACTTGAAAGTGATTTTCAAGATATTTTCTATGTTATCTTCAATTTTTTTACTAGCATCCAACCAAATGGTTTCTTTGTTTTTACGAAACCATGTTAACTGCCTTTTTGCATACCTTCTTGTTTCTTGCTTAATGGTTTCTATGGCTTCTTCTTTGCTTGTATTTCCTTCCAAATATTGTTTTATTTCTTTATAGCCTAATGCTTGCATTGCCGTTGGATATTGGTCATATTTTTGTATTAAATTTTGTACTTCTTGTATCAACCCTTGTTCTACCATGATATCGACTCTTTTGTTGATTCTTTCATATAAAATACTTCGTTCCATTGTAATAGCAAAAACTTTGTAATCGTATTTTACTTCATTTTTTCTAGATTCGATTTCTTGCTGTGTTTTGTTTTTTCCTGTTTCATGGTAAATTTCTAATACACGAATAATGCGTTTTCGGTCATTTGGACTAATGGTTTCCATGGCTTGTGGGTCAATTTCTTTTGCTTGTTCATAGAGTTTTTCTAATCCTTCTTCTACTACTATCTTTTCCAATTTTTCTCGATATTCTTCATCTATCTTGGTATCTTGGTACTCAATTCCATAAATAAGAGAATTGACGTATAGCCCTGTTCCTCCCACAATAATAGGTGTTTTTCCTTTTTGCAATATTTCTTGGATTGCTTGTTCTGCTTGCTTTTTGTATTCTGCTACACTATATCTTTCTTTTGGTGATACAAAGTCTAACATATAGTGCTTAATTCCTTGCATTTCTTCTTTGGTTGGTTTGGCACTTCCAATATCCATATCTTTGTAGATTTGCATCGAATCTGCTGATACAATTTCTCCCCCTATTTTTTTTGCTAATGCAATGGATAATGCTGTTTTACCAGAGGCTGTTGGTCCACAAATTACAATTACTTTTGGTTTTTCTTGCATGTTTTTTCCTTCCTTATTCTAAAATTGTTTCGACTTTTCCTTTTCCTTTTTCTGCTGTTACTTTTAAGATAGCCCCATTTACCATGGCTAATTGTGGTGGAACATGTCCGATGTCAACCTCACAAACAATTGGAATTTCTAAGTCTCCTAGCACTTCTTTTACTGTTTCGTTAAAGGTAATCTCATAATCTTCTCTTGTAAACAATGGTCTACCAAATAGAATTCCTTTGCTATGTTTAAAATAACCTGCATGCTTCATTTGCCACAATACTCGGTATAGGTCAGCAGTTCCCATTTCGTAACATTCCAAAAACCATAAAATACCATCTTCTTTGTATTTTTCTATGTAGGTATTAATATTATCATATTGCGTTCCAAAAAAGTTTCTAATACAATCCAAACACCCACCTAATGCTCTACCTTGGATTTGTATTTTTTCTCCTCCTACTATGTTTTTCCATTCTACTTTTTTGGTTAAGTTATATCCTTTTTCAGGATTGGTTGATTCCTCTCGTTCTACCTCATACTTCTCAAATGAGGTTTGTATCACTTGCTTTCCACTCATTATTTCTAATGCATTGGTTAAATTAGGGTATAATGGCTTCATGGCATATTCCTTTGCATTTTCACAATACATGGAAGGAATCTCTAATCTGGTATTTAGTAAAAAACTAATGGTAGTAATATCAGAAAATCCTTGTGTCCATTTTGGTTTGCTTGTTTTTAGTTTGTCCCAATCTAACTCATCTAGCATTTCAATTAGAAAATCGCCACCTGCTGCATACAAAATTAGTTTTACTTGCTCATTTTCCCATAATTGCATAAACTCTTTTGCTCTTTTTTTTCCACTTGCACTCCTTCCTCTTTCTTCTTTTCTTACACTTTCTGTTTCGATTACTTGGTATCCCATTTGTTTTAATTGTTCAATTGCTGCTTCTAATCTTTCTATTTTGTCTGGTTCCACAATTCCACAAGATGGAGCACAAATACCTATGGTATCTCCTTTTTTTAAGTTTTCTGGATATCTCATTTTTCTTCCTCCTACTTTTTGACTTTTCTTAATTTTGCTACAAAAAAGCCTTCATACAATTCATTTGGTTTAAGGCATATGGTGCCTTCTAGGGTAACTGGTAAAAATGGAAGATTACCTAGTTTCTCTTTTTGAATTGGTACTAACTCTACTTTTGGATTTTTTAATATTTCTTTTATGATTTCCTCATTTTCTTCTTTTAAAATGGAACAAGTAGAATAGACAATCTCTCCTTGTTCTTTTACCAAATGGATTGCTTTTTTTAATAGTTCTTTTTGTGTTTGGATGGAACGGCTCACTAATTCTTGTGTAAAATTTTTTTCTAATTGATTTTGTTTTAGCAAAATAGTTCCGCTTCCACTACAAGGTGCATCTAATAGTATTTTGTCAAAACAAAAGAAATTGTCTAGTTTTCTAGCATCTTCTACCATTACATTCACTCGAGTAGCCCCTTGTTTTTGCAAATTGTATTTTAATCTTTCTGCTCTTATTTTATTTTTCTCACATGCTGTAATCATGGCTTCATTATTTGATAAGTTCGCCATTTGTGTTGTTTTTCCTCCTGGTGCTGCTGCCATATCTAATATTGTTTCCTTACTTTTTGGTGCTACGATAAGAGGTGGCAACATGGAAGATAGACTTTGTAAGTAAATTTCTCCTTTTTCATACATGGGTAATTGTTGTATTTCTTGTTCTTGGCAATCCTTTAAAATGATTGCTTCTTTATACCAATCTACCTCTTGCAATTCTATATTTTGTTGTTTTAGAGCCTCTTTTACTGTTTCTCCTTTTGTTTTTATGGTATTGACTCTTAAGGTAGTTTTTCTTTTTTTACTATATCCTTGTATGATTTGGTTCGTTATTCCTTGCCCATATTCTTTTATAAGGGTATCATATAGAAAATCAGGTATCTTTTCTTTCATCCTTTTCTCCTTCTTCTAAAAAATTCTTTCTATCCACTTCATAAATCGGTATCCTACTTCTTTTATGTTTGGATGATTGATATTTTTTGATTATTTCTTGTTTTGCTCTTTCTTCTGTGTTTCCTGTTTCTATCATTTCTGCTATTTGCTTGTAGGTTATTCCCATTTTTTCTTCATCGGTTTGGCTTCCTAATCCATCACTTGGTGCTTTGTTTAATATTTTTTGGGGTACTCCTAAAAATTTTCCCATTTCTAATACTTCTTCTACCGTAAATTGGGCAATGGGATTAAAATC
>CAOJXM010000122.1 GCA_948465625.1 uncultured Clostridium sp.
TTCCATATACAATGTCAAATTCAGCTTCTCTAAATGGTGGAGCCACTTTGTTTTTTACAATTTTTACTCTTGCTCTATTTCCTGTAACCTCTCCATCTTGTTTGATATTTTCTATTTTTCTAATATCTAGACGAACAGAAGAATAGAATTTCAATGCTCTTCCTCCTGGTGTTGTTTCTGGATTTCCAAACATAATTCCAACTTTTTCTCTTAATTGGTTAATAAAGATTAATACGGTTTTGGATTTGTTAATGGCACCAGCTAATTTTCTTAAAGCTTGTGACATTAACCTTGCTTGTAAACCAATATGAGAATCGCCCATATCTCCATCGATTTCTGCTTTTGGTACTAATGCTGCAACTGAGTCTACTACAATAACATCTAAAGCACCACTTCGAATTAATGCTTCTGTTATTTCTAATGCTTGTTCTCCTGTATCTGGTTGAGATACAATTAAATTATCAATATCCACTCCTAAGTGTTTTGCATAAACTGGATCCAAAGCATGCTCTGCATCAATAAATGCTGCTTCTCCATTTGCTTTTTGTGCCTCTGCTATAATGTGTAAAGCTAATGTTGTTTTACCAGAAGATTCTGGCCCAAATATCTCTATAATTCTACCACGTGGTACTCCTCCAATTCCTAATGCAATATCTAATCCTAAGGCACCTGTTGGAATTGCCTCTATATTCATGGCTTGGAATTCTCCCAATTTCATAACAGAACCCTTACCAAATTGTTTTTCGATTTGTCCCATTGCGGCTTCTAGTGCTTTTCTTTTTTCTGAATTTTCAATTCCTTCTTTTCCCATCTTTTTTCCATTCCTTTCTTTTAAAACGTTTGTTTGTACTTTAGTATTATCACATTTAATTTTTCTTTTGTCAATACTTTTTTTAAATTTTATAAAATTATTGTCGATACCAAGTTGTAATATTGTTAAAAACATTGTATCGGTAAGGGTTTACGTTCCCTACTAATTTTTGACTATAGATTAAAATTTCCTTGTTTGTGTATAAAAATACATAGGGAATTTGATCATTATAAATTTCTTGTATTCTTGTATATTTTTCCTTTAGTGTATCATAATTGGTTATATTTTTTACTTCATTTGTTAAGGCAATCAATTCTTCATTGGTATAATTTGCTAAATTTCCAGCTGAAAAATAAGTGGTTAAATCTGGACCATAGGGTAAATAGATACCAGTTAAAATCATATCATAATTCTTATTTTTTAAATAATTCTGATACTGTGAATCCGATGCTTTTATGACATTAATTTTCATTCCAATTGCTTCTAATTGTGTTTCTATCATTTCGGCCACTCTTACTCGATTTTCATTACTTGCTTTTACTACTAAATTTAAGTTGATTTTTTGTGTTCGATAATTTTGTACTTTCTGCCATTGTTTATATTTATATTCCCAACCATTTTCTACCAAAAATGCCTTTGCTCTATCTGGATTATATTCATATTGTATCTTTTCTGGATTGTATAAATCGCTTGTCCCTTCAATTGGAAAATTAGTAATATAATATTTATTGTTATACACACTTGCTACCATATTTTGCTTATCAATCGCTGCTTGAATGGCTTTTCTTACTTCTACATTTTGTAGTACAGGATGAGTGGTATTAAAAGCAATATAATCTAGTTCTCTTCCACGATACTCTTTGGTTTGAAAACCAATGGTTCCTATGTTGCCTTCTGTATTAATATTAGAAGTCGTTAGTAAATCGATATTTCCTATTTTAAAGGCATTATATACTTCTCCCATATTTGCATATTTATTTAAGATAATGGTTTCTAATTTACAATCTTCTTTTTCTATGTTCCACCATTCTCGATTTTTCTTTAGGGTAATCGTATCTGCTGTTTCAATTGCTTTAAACTGCCCTGTTCCAACTGGATTCTTATTTTTTGTTGTAGTCATAAAATCTTGATTTTCATAGTAGTGGCTTGCCATAATCGGAAATGTCAAATTATACTCAAAAAATGGCACCTCTCCATCTAATGTAAATTTTATCGTATAGGTATCAATTACCTCAACTCCAATAATATGTTGTACATTCCAAGCATAAATAGAACTAGCGGCATCATTTTTTAAACGGTCAATCGTAAAATGGACATCTCTTGCTTCAAATGGTATATTATCATGCCATTTTACATTTTCCTTTAGTTTAATTAAATACACATTACCAGACACTTTTGACCATTCTTTTGCCAAACATAATTCGACTTGGTTATTCTCATTTATTTTTAATAAAGGCTCATATACTAACCTAGTGATATCTTGAATATTTTGATTATGACTAATAATTGGATTGATACTATCAAACCCAGCTATTGGTATACGAAGATTGGTATCTATCTTTTCTTCTTCTTGAACAGACTCCATTGTTGTTTGCATTGGTAGTTCTACTTCTTCATAATAAATTTTATAGACAGCAAAACCGATTAATCCAATTACGAATAGGATAAAAATATAGGCTATCAAATTGTTTTTCAATTTTTTCCTCCTTCTCTTCTAATTGGTATTATCATATCGTAAAAACATTAAACTTGCAATAGAAAAAAATGAAAAAGAGAGCATATTATCTTCATACTCCCCCTTATATGTAATCTATTAAACTCTAGATTCTACAACAATTTTAATCCCTGTTCTGTCTTCTCCCTCAACTTCTACTTCAGCAAATGCTGGTACACATACCAAATCCACTCCTGCTGGTGCTACAAATCCTCTTGCTATTGCTACAGCTTTAATTGCTTGGTTTAATGCTCCTGCTCCAATTGCTTGCATTTCTGCTCTGTCATTCTCCTTTACTAATCCAGCAATTGCTCCTGCTACTGAATTTGGATTTGACTTTGATGAAATTTTTAAAACTTCCATTTTTTCTGCCTCCTAAATTTTAATTTTTGTTTCAATTTTGAACATCTATATTTATAATACATTTTGATTTACTTGTCTAGTATTTTTTGGAAAATCAAGGAAGTTTTCATCGTGTTTTTTCGTCACATTTTACTTAGTTATTCTAGTAATTTTTCTTATTCGACCATTTTCGTCATTTACTTCAAAAATACAACCATTTAATTTGCAATCACCTGTTGCTAATTTGTATTTTTCTGGAAGTGTTGTCTCAAATCTTTTAATAGATGCCATAATATCCATTCCAATTATTGATTGAATTGGTCCTGTCATACCAATATCGGTAATATAGCCAGTTCCCTTCTCTAATATGGTTTCATCCGCTGTTGGTACATGAGTATGTGTTCCATACACAACATTTACTTCTCCATCTAAGTAATGCCCCATTGCAATCTTTTCTGCTGTTGCCTCTGCATGAAAATCCAAAATAATATAATCACACTTTTCTTTTATTTGTGCAATTATATCTCTTGCACAAGTAAAAGGGTTTTCGGATAATACATTCATATCCACTCTACCAATTAAATTGATTACTGCAATTCTTTTTTCTTTCCCCTTATATTCACATGTATAAATTCCATATCCTTGTCCTACCACACCTTTTGTGTAATTGGCTGGCCTTATAATTCTTGGGTGGTCAATAAAAGAAAAAATATCTTTTTTACCCCAAGTATGATTTCCCATTGTAACTACATCTGCCTCAGCACTTAACAATTGTTTGAAGATTTTTTCTGTTATCCCCATACCTCCTGCTGCATTTTCTCCATTTACAATAACAAAATCTATATTTTCTTCCTTCTTTATTTGTGGAATCCATTCTTTTGCTTTTTCCACTCCATTTTCTCCTACAATATCTCCTACTGCTAGTATTCTCATAGCTTTTCTCCTTTCCTATTCCTTTAAAGAAGCGTCCCCATTGGTCCCAATTGGACCAAAAAGAACCGTCCCTAATGACCCAAATTCCTCCAAAATCTCTTTATTTAAGTAAATAGCACCACATTTTTTGATTTCGTCTTTGTCTTTTATTTCTAGTAGCGTATTGTTTTTGTCACCTGAGAAGAATCGGATGGCTCCTCTTAGTTTTTTTCTTTTTGTTTCGTCTAAGTCTGTTATATCAATCGTTAATTTTTCTATTTTGTTTCCATTGCTATCTTCTAATCCATTTCTACTTCTAGCTTCTCCATTAACTCCCCCATTGGTTCCCATTGTCTGGTTACCTGCCCCATTTTGTGCTCCAAATTCTACAATTTGAATGGCAACGATTTTGACAGGTTCGTCTTCTCGT
>CAOJXM010000123.1 GCA_948465625.1 uncultured Clostridium sp.
ATTATCTGCAGAATCAAAATTTTTCTTATAGGCTGTTACTAAAGCTGATTCAATTGATTCAATCAAATATGCTTTTTCAATTCCTTTTTCATTTTCTAATTCTTCTAACGCTAAGATTAATTCCTTATTATCAATTGCTTTCATTTTGATAATTCCTCCCTTTTTCTTTATTTACCAATTATATTTTGTTTTCATATGAGATATGCTTTTTCGTTCTATCACCAAGTCTTGCTCGTTTGTTTGTATGGTTATGGTGTTTTCATCAAATTGTTTTAATATACCTTCTATTTGTTTTTGATGATTGATTGCTTGAAATAGGCTAACCACAACCTCTGCCCCCAAATTTTGCTCTAAATGTTTCTGTTTTCTTAACGTTCTTTCGATTCCTGGTGAAGATACTTCTAAAAAATATTGTTGCTTCATGTAGTCTGCTGTATCTAGTAAGGCATCAATTTCGTTGTTTACGGTTTCACAATCGTTTAAGTCAATTCCTTCTTTCTTATCAATGAATATTCTTAAAAAATAGTTTTTCCCTTCTTTTGCATATTCTACATCATAAAGCTCATATCCTAAATTTTCAATTTTAGGCTTGATTAATTCTTCTACCCTTTCTTCTATATTTGCCAAAACATACCTCCTTATTACATGTATAAAGAGTGGGATTTGTTCCCACTCCTCTAGTATTTACCATTTGTAATGATATTATATACTTATTTTTTAATAAAAGCAAGCCTTTTTTGAATTTTTTTACATTTTATTTTTGATATTCTTTTGCCTTTTCCTCTAATAATTTAAAATCAATTATTCTTTTTGCTATTTTCGCTTCTGGATGATTTGTTTTTATATTGTAAATTTTCTTTGTGTTTTTGCTTTCTCCTATAAAAAATTAAAGGTAGCAATTGCTTACTACCTTCTTTTAGTTCTATTTTTTGACTGGGATAGTAAACCCACTTTATAATTCTATTTTTTGACTGGGATAGTAAACCCACTTTTAGCGACACCAATAGGTATCTTTCTTAGTATATTCATTATACTATATTTTATTACTTTTTGTCAAATACTTTTTTTACTTTTTCTTCTATTTTACAATCTCTAACAAATTCCCAATCATATACAATGGAATATTGATTAAATTTTCTTCTTGTCGATATTCAGACATTGCTGTTCTAATGTTTATTTTGGTATCATACTTTTGTATGAATGTTTTTAAACTTTTGGCTTGCAAATTTTCACTTGCCTTTACTTCAATTGGTACATTATTTTTTCCAATCTGTATCATAAAATCAATTTCTGCAATTCCTGTGTCAGAAGACCAATAAAACACCTCTAAATCCGTACATTGTTTCAATTGGCATAAAACATATTGCTCTGTTAAACTACCTTTAAACTCTTCAAAAATTTCATTTCCCTCTAATAAGGTTTTTGCATCAATATTCGCTTTTGCTCCTAATAGACCAACATCTAATAAATACAGTTTAAACGCACTAAAATCTTGATAAGCAGAAAGTGGATTTTTACTAGCATTAACCCTGTTTACTTGATAAACTAAACCACAATCAATCAACCATGCCAAAGCAATTTCATACTCTCTTGCCCTTGCTCCTTCTCTTACCAAACCAAAAATAAATTTTTTGTTTTCTTTTGCTAACTGTGTAGGAATATTATTCCATAACTGCCTAATTCTTGGAACAATATTACTTGGAGCATGTTTTGAAAAATCTTGCTCATATGCTTCTAATAATCGATTTTGAATTCCACGCACTTCTAGTAAATCTTTATTTTTAACATAAGAATCCACTGCTTCTGGCATTCCACCTATATAATAATATAACTTTAAGAGTTCCTTTAATTTGGTATGAAATACTTTTATTAGTTCTATATCCTGTTTTTCTAATATTTCAAGTAATTCTGTTTCTTGTAAAGCTTTTAAAAATTCAAAAAAACTCAATGGGGTTAAATCTAAAAAATCAACTTTTCCAACAGGAAATGAAGTTCCTTCATGAAGTGCAACTCCTAAAAGTGAGCCTGCAGATATAATATGATATTGATTTGCATTCTCACAAAAGTATTTTAATGCTTTTAGTGCCTTTGGTGTTTCTTGTATTTCATCTAAGAGAATTAATGTGTTTTCTGGTTCTATGTTAACCCCTGACTCTATTTTAAAACCTTGCATAATTCTTTCAATATCAATATCTTCTTCAAATAATCTCTGCATTCTACTATTATCATCAAAATTAATATATGCCACTTTTTCATAAAATTTATTTCCAAATTCCTTCATTAACCATGTTTTTCCAACTTGCCTTGCCCCTCTTATAATCAAAGGTTTTCTGTTTTTTGCTTTCTTCCAATTTTCTAATTCTTTTATTTTATTTCGATACATAGCAACACCTTCTTACTACTAACTTTACATCTTTATTGTATCATACTTCCCACAAAAAGTAAACGACTTTTTATATATTCTTGCACATTTTCCTAACGACTTTTATAATTCTATTACCTCTAAATCTTCTGGCACAATTACATTTCCTTTAAAGTACTGCTTTGCTTCCTGATAATGTTTCTTTGTTCTTGTTTCTAATTCATCTTCTCTTGTATGCCATAAAATTAATGTTTTTACTTGTAATTGTTCTGCTCTTTGTGCTGCTGATTTTGCTGTATCATGGTTAAACTTATATGGTGTATATAACTCTGCCTCTGCATCCAAGCAAAAGGATTCATGGCATATATAATCACACCCTTTTACCTCATCATACAATTCCTCTTGTAATGGTTCATCTCCCAAAAAAGCTAATGTTTTCTTATTTTCTAATGTTGTTTTAAAGCCATATTGTAAATCACTTTTAGCATGAATGTCCAATATTTTAACATGGTAGCCAATAATCTCTATTTCTTGTTTATCTTCTACGATTTTAAACTGAATTCGATTGTCCAATAAGTCTAAAAATCTTTTCTTTAGGGTTAATTTACACAATCCCCTTATGACTTCTTCTAATGGGGCATGACAATAGATGTTTAAATTCCCCTCATATTGGTTATGGGAAATCAATCCTTCTATTTTTCGAATCATCCATAAAATTCCTAATACATGGTCTGTATGTTTATGAGAAATGAAAATATCATGAATTTCGCTTATATGAATGTTTGCTTTTTCTAATTGTGTCAAAATGCCATTTCCGCCCATGGTATCTACTAATAATTTTTGTTTTTTACTATTTTCTAATACAAAACTGGTATTACATAACTTTTGTGCCATAGCATAACCAGTTCCCAATACTACAATTCTTTCCATATTGTTTCCCCCTTGGTAACTATTTCTTTATTCTTTCAAAAAATCCTTCTATACTTATGCAAATGGCATAACCTTCCCCATAATCAATGGGGACGTTATGCCATTTTTAAGAAAGGTTATAATTGGGGTCAATCAGCTTTTATTCCAAGGATTATTTCTATCATTGCTTTATCCTTTTGAGACAATGTGCTAATTTGTTTCAAAAATTCTTGCACAATAATTTTGTCTCTTGTAGACGAAACTGTCGTTACCACTTCAAAGTGTTCACTCATTTCAGACATTTTTGCAGATTGCTCATAAATTTCTGAAATCCTTGCAATTTGCTCTGAAGTATAGCCAAGCTCCTTCATTTCTTCCCTAATATCAATTGAAAGAACTTCCACAATACTTTTTAGTGTACCTATCCCTGGCTTTTGTATCTTTTCGTTTTCCAATAGCCAAATATTCTTACTGGTCACACAAGCTTTTTCTCCTAGTTTCCTAATTGAAAAACCTTTTTCTTCCCGAGCAGTTCTTATCTTCCTACCTAACTTATTGTCTTCCATTTTACCTTCCTTTCGTTTGATACATTTACTTGTAGTAACTAAGTTTTATTATACCTCCGTTTACATAACTTGTCAAACCACTTCAATTTCTTTTTGCAAGAAAATCGAATAAATATACACCTTATCTACTCTTCGATTTAACGAAATCTCTAATGCTTCTTTATAGAGTAGTAACTGTTCTTGATACCTGTCTACTAACTCTCTTTCTTGCCCAATATGGTCTGTTTTGAAATCCACTAAAATCAATTCATCGTTTTGATTGATATAGTATAAATCAATAATACCTTGTAGCAAAATTTCCTCTTGTGTTTCGCTTCCATAAATCTGGCTTGCTGGAATCATTTGATAAAATGGTTGTTC
>CAOJXM010000124.1 GCA_948465625.1 uncultured Clostridium sp.
ATAGCATCGGCTCATCACACCAAACACTTTTTAAGAGGTGTTGCATTTCTCTTTTTGAAAATAAAAAAACTACCTATAGCTTTAAAACTATAAGTAGCTCTCTATTTTCTTTATTCAATTAAGCCATAAAATCAATTTTAAGGCATTTTTATTTAAAAGTAGAGTAACTTTATCATATATAAATTAGTTCTTTTAAAACAATTTCTTCAGCTTGATTTTTAATTGCGTTCATTGTACCAACCCAATAAAGCATATCAGTATTTTTCACATCTTCTGTCAAATCACTTTTAGATTTTAATTGTTCTACTAATTCATTTACTCTTGCTTGTGCTTCTTCTTGAACTTGTTTTAAATGTTTATTAAGTTCTTTATTCATAAACAATATTATATAATCAGCTTTTTTGTGCTTTTTCAAATAATCGAGCCTTAATAATCCATATTTGTTAAGTGTAATTTTTTCTTCTTGTTCCAAAGTTAAGTTGGGAAGATAATAATCACCAACTAATGTATAACTTATTCCAGTCTTTTCATCTGTAAATTCTTTCTTTAATTCTTCATTTTTCATAATCATAACCTCCATTATATAATTTGCTGTTACAGAAAATACAAAATTAATATCAATAGTAGTAGATGTTTATATCTAAAAAACATCTAAAAAATTTCTTTTAAAAAAGTCATTTTGCTTTTTACTAACTTTTAAATATTTTTAATATAAATTACTCCCAAAGGTGCTAATTTCATAGGTTTTAAATAATAATAACTAACAATAACAAACACCTAATATTAAGTAGCACAGAAAACTGAAAATCCCTGTGTCACTGGTTCGATTCCCGTTCGAGGCACCAAAAAGTCACTCTTATATTTGAGTGACTTTTTTTGTGTGTCTATTCTTCTTATTTTTCATGTGATTTGCAAAATTATGTAAATTGTAGTATAATATATGTTGATATCGTTAATATATTTATATCATTTATTCCAATGCACTGAATAGTGCGAGGTTTTCCTCGAACTTTTTAGTAGTAGCTAATTAAATTCAAACAACAAAATTGAAGGAGGACTATTATGGAAGCAAAGGATGTAACTCGTTTACCATGGAAGAAGGTAACAGACTGGTCAGAATTGTCTACAAGTGAAGAAGGCTTTTTTCGGCGAAACTTGTTTGTCACTGCAACAGATATAAGCATTTTTGTTGAAAATGTCTTTCGAGATGTTTCTCGACAATTAAACATTCCTTATGAGCAGTTGGAGCCTGTTTTAATAGCTGAAAACAACGCTTTTTTCAAATTAAAAAAACGACTTTTCTCTGATTGTTTTGGATATTGCAAGTGGAATTATCAATTAATTGACTTAGAAAATACGTTGAGAATACCAGATATAAGCAAGATTGGAAATGTTGTTGCTGAGGACAAAGTAAGCCTCTGTTTTAAAATGTTTGAAGACCTTTCCGCTATTGAGAAAATGGTATTTCTTCAAAAAATTGGAAAGATTAATGTCAAAATTGAACATTTTGCCGTGCCGACAGAAGAAACACCTGTAGAGTAACATCCAAAAAAGAAATCTCTTTCGAGGAAAGAGGTTTCTTTTTATTTTTCTTTAAATGATTATAATCCCTCTCCCCTTTATTAACGTTTCTATCTTATCTTGTAGCAAAACTCCCTCCTACTTCATATACTATACCAAAAAGAAAGGAGTTTTTATATGGATTACGAAGTAATGATGAATGGAAATGTTAGAATTGGTATGTTTGCACCAGAATTTGAGGCAACATCCACTTATGGACCTATTTCACTAAACGATTACAAAGGAAAATGGCTTGTATTCTTCTCTCACCCTGGAGACTTTACCCCTGTATGTACAACAGAAATGATTGCCTTTGCCAAAGCTAATACATATTTTAGGGAGAAAAATTGTTGCCTACTTGGATTAAGTGTAGACAGCAACGCCTCACATCTTGCATGGATGTATGATATTTATTGTAGAACTGGAATCAAGCTACCATTTCCTATTATAGCTGACAGAAATGGTGCAATTGCTAGAAAATATGGCATGATTTCAAATGATATTAGTAACACGGAAACAGTTCGAAATGTATATATCATTGACCCAAAAGGAGTCGTTCGTACCATTTTAGTTTACCCAATGAACATTGGTAGATGTATCCCAGAAATCCTTAGAATTATCGAAGCCTTACAAGCTGCCGATTGTAACCATTCTTCTACCCCTGCTAATTGGTGTCCAAATGAACCTGTTATTGTACCTATTCCACAAACATTTGATGCTTTATTAGAACGAAATCAAGAAATTGAAAAAAATAGAAATGGATTCAATTGGTACTTAAGTTTTAAAGAGCCACAAGAATGTTGTAATCGTGAACTAGATACTAATGCTAGCAAACAATTAAATGAAAACAATAAAAATTAATTTTGCTTATATATTTTAAAAAAAATGACCATACTATAATAAAAGGAGGTCATTTTTTATGAACAACAATCAAAAAATCAATTGTACTGTAACTACTTGTAAATATAATAAAAATAATCAAATCTGTTCCTTAGAACAAATCATGGTAACCCCAAAAGCTAACTGTACTTCTAAAAATCCAGATGAATCTATGTGTAGCAGTTACGAAAACGTTACTCACTAATATATTAGCCAAAAGGACACTACTTATCCAAAATTTTGATATTTGATAGAAGTGTCCCTTTTGGTCCAATTGGGACCAAAAAGAACCGTCCCTATTGAACCATTTCTAATATTTCACTTTTACTTCTTACCCCTACTAAGGTACTTTTTACTTTACCGTTTTCAATTAGTACAAGTGTAGGTATGCTCATAACTTCAAATCCTTTTGCTATTTCTTGTTGTTCGTCTATGTTTACTTTTCCTACTTTTATTTTCCCTCCTACTTCTTTTGCCACTTCATCTACTATTGGTGAAAGCATTCTACATGGTCCACACCATCCAGCCCAAAAGTCTATTAATACTGGCTTGTTAGATTGCATAACCTCTTGTTCAAAATTTTTACTGGTTAATGTTATAATCTCCATTTCTTATCCTCCTTCAATTTATTTTATATTATTTATATTGTATTCCTTTTCTTTGTTTTTATACTTTTAAATACTAGCTATTTTTATGCCTTACTTTATTTGTTATCTTTCAAATATTTAATTACTTCTAATCCAGCAATTGTTCCTTCATGTACTGCTTTACTTATTTGCAGTAAACCTCCTGTACAATCCCCACAAGCATATAATGCTGGCACATTAGTTTGCATTTTTTCGTTTACCACAATTTGATTGTTCTCTACCATTGCTCCTAATTTTTTAGCTAAATCTCCACTAGAGGCAGTTCCTATTGCAATAAATACACCTTGTATCTCTAGCTTAGTAGCATCACTAAAGTGTACCTCTTTAATGGTAGTATCCCCTCTAAATTCAACAATTTCTCTTTGGTTGATTGTTAGCTTTTCTTCATCTATACTTCTATTTTCAACTGGTTCTTTTCCATTGGTTAATAAAGTAACTGACTTTGCTACTGGCAATAATTCAGAAGCTTCTGCAAAAGCATAATCTCCCTCACCTAACACGGCTACATCCTTATTTTTGTAAAAAAAGGCGTCACAAATTGCACAATAACTAACCCCTTTTCCCTCATATTCTTGTATTCCTCTAATGTTTGGTCTTTTTCTACTAGCTCCTGTTGCTAATATAATTGTTTTTGTTAAATACTCATTATTCCTTGTCTTTACCTTATAATTTGCTTGCCCTTCTACTACGTATCCTACCCCTGTTACTTCGTCTGTTACCACTTCTATTCCTAATGTTTGAGCCTGCTTAATTCCTTTTTGAATTAATTCTTTTCCTGTTATCTTTTCTACCCCATAATAATTCTCAATCTTCTCTGCTCTTTCTAATGCTCCTCCATCTTTTCCAATTATTAACACATTTTTATTTGCTCTTTTGATATAAATACCAGCAGTTATTCCTGCTGGTCCTTTTCCTATGATAATACAATCATAAATCATTTCATCACCTATTTCTATAATTCTTCTGCAAAACCTTTTTGCAATTTGTTAAATATCAAATATCCAATTACACACACTACAATCATAATCCCTAACAACATTAGTAGTCCGATTATATCTGGTCTTACTTGATTGTAGAAAATATCTCGA
>CAOJXM010000125.1 GCA_948465625.1 uncultured Clostridium sp.
GGCTATCTCTCTATACTTTTTTACCTTTTGAATTTATGGGCATTAAGGATTTAGGTGTATGATTTCCCACAATATGACCATCCGCTATCATTTGTTTTACTAATCCTTCTTGTGTATTTAAAAAATGAGCTGTAATAAAAAAGGTTGCATTTACCTCATTTTGTTTTAATACTTCTAATATTTTAGGGGTATAGCCTGCCTCATACCCTTCATCAAACGTTAAATAGACATATTTTTGTTCTGGATTTCCAATAGCAATTCCTTTATATTGTTCAATTAACGCTTTGTTTCTGCTTCCCAAATCTGGTTGTTGGTGATTATCATTTCTTTTAATTCCCCATTCAATCTTTTTTTCACTCACAGCTTGCGTACTGGTAGGGATTGACTCTGGTGGAGTTGCTAAAAAAATACTAAAAGTAAAGATAAAAATAACAAGCAATCCTGCTATAAAAAGATATCTTTTCTTGCTCCAGTCTTTCATGGACGTACCTCCTATTTTTCAATATAATTGTATATGTAATTTTATGAAGATAAAAAAAGAATATAACTAAAGAGCAACAATATAGATGTGGCTTATCAGTAGGACAAATAAGTGAAAGAGAAGAAAATCAATAAAATTTTAGAAAAAAGTTGACTTTCCATTTTGATTTATATAAAATAATAGAAGAAAAACAAAGTGGGAGGAAAAAGAATGAAAACAAAAGGAAAAGTACTAATGGGAATACTTGTTTTAATTTTAATAGTAATCCTAGTTGTAGTAGTAGTAAACAATAAAAACCAAAGTGAAGAAAAAAAAGGAAGTCCAGAAAAGGTACAACAAAATTCACAAAATAACAATGTAGAGATGCTAGACAATGGTACCAAATTAAACACAAGCAGTGAACTATCAAAAACAAAAACAGTAGAAGGATTGGAAATTAGCAACATTGAATTAAAAGAAAATGGGGGAATTAGTACCCTAACAGCAGATGTAAAAAATACAACCAAACAAGATAAAGAAAGTACAAAAATAAAAATAGAAATATTAGACCAAACAGGAAAAGTGCTATTAACACTAAAAGATAGTATCAAACCAGTAAAAGCAGGAGAAACGGTAAAATTTAGTGTAGCTGTTACAGCAGATGTAACAAATGCATATGATTTCAAAATTACAAAAGAATAAGAAAGTGACGTAAAGGGGAACTAACGAAGGACAAAATGTTTTTCGTTAGTTCTTCCTTATTTTATTGGTGTTTTAACAAAGAGAGAGGATATAGAAAATCTTTATACCAAACAATTGAAAATTATGTAAAATTGTGATATAATCTATAAGATATGAAATATAACAGATTCCATTTTGCTTTATTAAAGCAAGAGGAATACATCCTCTTTTTACATAGATGTAACAATCAACCAAGTCAAAAAGGCAATGCCGAGGAGGAAACATGTTAAGTCTCATCTTAGTAGTATTAATCCTATTTTGGGTTGTTTACCGCCTAAAAAACAAAAAGAAAATATTTCCCAAGGAAATTTTGGTGGATTGGATTCGTAGAAGACCACCACATGATGAGCCAACATTGGGACTTTTACTTTTTATTTGTGGGATTGCTTTTATTATAGTCACCTATGCTGGTATGATTACTTACATAAAGAACTATGATAAGGTTACTGGAGGGATTAGCTACTACCAAAACAATATGGCTCAGTTGGAAACTCAAATTGCACAATTAGATGCGATGATAGAGGAAGATGAGTCAAAGTCCGCATTAGAAATAAAAGAAATTCAAAAAGAAAAAAAAGAACTGGTAAGTGAACTGGAAATCAATAAAAGGGCATTGGGTAAATTGCCTAAACAAACGCCAGAACGTCTTAGTCTTTATAAATTTCTTTTATATTTTGGACATTAAACCAGTCGTTGCTCATTCTTGCCGTATGGGAGAATGAGCAACCTTTGTATCCAAAAAAATCCAGAAAATACAAGCAAACACTTGACAGTTTACAGTAATAAGGATAAAATAGAATGTGTGAATAATATAAATAATAGTAATTATATATTAGAACATTGAAAATTTAATAAGAAAGAGGGGTTTGATTATGGATATAGTAATCAACATCGCCATTTTTCTAATCGCAGCAGTTATCTTTATACCAGTAGGGGTTATCATGAGAAAAAGAATTGCTGAATCTAAAATCGAAGGGGCAGAAAATCAAGCAAAAAAAATAATAGAAGATGCTAGAAAAGATGCAGAAAACAATAGGAAAGAAGAAATCTTCAAGGCAAAAGAAGAAATTATGAAAGCAAGAAAAGAATTAGATGAAGAGATTAGAGAAAGAAGAGGCGAAGTACAAAATCAAGAAAAAAGAATGATTCAAAAAGAAGAAAACTTAGACAGAAGAAATGAAGCTTTTGAAAGAAGAGAAAAAGACTTAGATAACAGAATAAAGCAAATAAGTGAAAAAGAAGGCAAATTAGAAGAAACCATCGAAAATCAAGTAAAAGAATTAGAAAGAATATCTGGTTTAACAGCAGAAGATGCAAAAAAAATGCTATTATCTGAATTTGAATTAAAGGTAAAAGAAGAAAAAGCAACTATGTTAAGAGAATTAGACCGAAAAGCAAAAGAAGATGCTACCAAAAACGCAAAAGAACTTTTAACCTTTGCCGTTCAAAAATGTGCAGCAGACCATACATCAGAAACAACCGTATCAATTGTAAACCTTCCAAATGATGATATGAAAGGTAGAATTATTGGTAGAGAAGGTAGAAACATTAAAGCATTAGAAACTTTAACAGGTATCGACTTAATTATCGATGATACACCAGAAGCTGTTATCTTATCTGGATTTGATCCACTAAGAAGAGAAGTTGCAAAAATTGCATTAGAAAAATTAATTGAAGATGGAAGAATCCATCCAGCCAAAATCGAAGAAATGGTAGAAAAGGCAAAAGAAGAAGTAGAAGCAACCATTAAATCAGAAGGAGAAAGAGCAACATTAGAAACAGGAGTAATTGGCTTACATCCTGATTTAATCAAATTAATTGGAAAGTTAAAATACAGAACCAGTTATGGACAAAACGTATTAAACCATTCAATTGAAGTTTCCAATCTTGCCAGAATTATGGCAGACGAATTAGGCTTAGATACCAAAAGAGCAAGACGTGCAGGATTGCTACATGATATTGGAAAAGCATTAGATCATGATATGGAAGGAACACACGTAGAAATTGGAGTAGACGTATTAAAAAAATACAAAGAAAATCCACTTGTCATTAATGCAGTAGAAGCACATCATGGAGATGTAGAACCACAAACACTAGAAGCTGTTTTAGTACAAGCAGCAGATGCCATTTCAGCATCTAGACCAGGAGCAAGAAGAGAAACCTTAGAAGCATACATTAAGAGATTAGAAAAATTAGAAGAAATTGCAGATTCCTTTGAAGGAGTTGATAAATCGTTTGCCATCCAAGCAGGACGTGAAGTTAGAATTGTAGTAAAACCAGAAAAAGTAAGCGATTCCGATATGACACTAATGGCAAGAGAAATAGCAAAACGAGTAGAAGATGAAATGGATTACCCAGGACAAATTAAAGTAAATGTCATTCGAGAATCTAGAGCAATTGAGTATGCAAAATAAAAAATAAAAAGGCTAGTTGATAAAACTGGTCTTTTTTTGTTGTACTTGACAATCCAAAAAAAATGTATTAAAATGTTAGCGTGAGTTAACAAAATAAGGAGGAGAAATGCTAGAACTAAAAGATATATGTTTTAAAAGAGATAATAAAGTAATATTAGACCATATTAATTTAAAAATAGAAACCAATCAATTTATTGCTATTACTGGACCAAATGGTTCGGGCAAATCGACATTAGCCAAAATCATTATGGGAATTCAAAAACAAGATAAAGGGCAGATTTTATTAAATGGAAAAGATATTAGCAATCTTAGTATTGATGAAAGAGCAAGATTAGGAATTGGTTTTGCCTTTCAGCAACCAGTAAAGTTTAAGGGAATTCATGTATATGACTTACTAAAAATTGCTTCGCAAAAGGAAATCAATAAATTAGAAGCCTGTAATGTATTATCCAAAGTAGGGTTATGTGCAAAAGAATATGTAGATAGAGAGGTAAACGCTTCTTTATCAGGTGGAGAATTAAAAAGGAT
>CAOJXM010000126.1 GCA_948465625.1 uncultured Clostridium sp.
AGATCCCATACAAGGTGCTGAACATTTCTTAATATGATAATTTAAACAGGCTCTTTTATTGGATTTAAAACTTTTACATTGCCTAATTTTAAATCGACTTTTGATAAAATCAACCATTTCCTTTGCACTTCCTGCATTGGCATATGGTCCAAAATATTTTGCTCCATCGTTTAAAATTTTTCTTGTAATAAAGACACCTGGATAGTCTGATTTTACATCAATTTTGATATAGGGATATGTTTTATCATCCTTTAACAACACATTAAATTTTGGCCTATTTTCTTTGATTAAATTACACTCTAAAATTAAGGCTTCTGCCTCGTTATCAGTCACAATATATTCAAAATGGTCTACTAATGAGACCATATTTTCGATTCTTTGTGTTCGATTTCCTTTTCTAAAATATTGCCTTACACGGTTTCTTAAGACGACTGCTTTTCCTACATATATAATCTTATCGTCTTTATCTTTCATAATATAGACACCTGGTTTTTGAGGCAACTTTTTTAATTCTTCTTGAATATTAAACATATTACTCTCCTATGTATGCAACATATGGTAAATTTCGATATTGCTCATTTACATCTAAGCCATACCCAATAACAAATTTATCTGGTATTTGAAATCCTACATAATCTACCTTTACTTCATAAAGTCTTCTTTCTGGCTTGTCTAACAATGTACATAATTTTAGACTTCTTGGATTTTTCGTTTTTAAATGCTCCATTAAATAGCTAAGGGTTCTTCCTGTATCAATAATATCTTCTACCACCATTACGTCTTTTCCTTGGATGCTCTCTTTTAAGTCTAATTTCATTTCAATGTTTCCAGAACTAATAGTTCCTTCATGATAGCTAGAAACTTGAATAAACTCTATTTTAAGCTTGTTATTGATTCTTTTGGCTAAATCTACTGTAAAAAATGTAGAACCTTTTAAAATACAAATTAAGGTCAATTCTTTTCCTTCATAATCTTTTGTAATTTGTTCTGCTATTTCTTTTACTCTTTGTTGTATTTTTTCTTCTTCAATTAAAACTTTTAATTCTTCCATACTCTCCTCCAAAATGACTTTTTTTTATTATATCACTTTCTTGTTCATTCGTAAATCTTTTTTATACAGCTCCCAACATTCCTGCATCATTCTTTATTTTCGTAAATAAAATAGCAGGAATTTCATGATTAAACAAAATATGACTTAATTTATCTTGTAAAATCGGTAAAAAGATTGCTTCATAATGGGCAAAACTACCACCAATTCCAATGGCTTCTGGCTCAAAAATATCGATTAAATTGCCTAGTCCAATTGCTACATTTTCTAAATACTCTTCTATTATTTTTTTCATTTCTTCTTCTTTCATTCGTTCTTCTAAAAATTCATATAATTCTTTACCTGTCATTTCTTCTAATCCATATTCCTCTTTTACCCTATTTTTTAAAGCAGTAATAGAAGCATATTGTTCAAAGCACCCTCTTTTTCCACACTTACATGGTTTTCCCTTTTCTTTTTGGATTACCATATGCCCCATTTCAAAGCCTGGATATTTTTTAGGTCGTAAAAGTTCTTTGTTCCAAAATACAGCTCCTCCAATTCCTGTTCCAATGGTCAAAAAGATCGCATTTTCATAAGGTTTTAATTCCCCATATTGTTTTACTGCTAATGCTGCACATTTCGCATCATTGGTTAATTGAATTGGCACTGCAAAGTATTTTTGTAATTCCTCTACTATCTTAAAATGAGAAATCCCCAAATTTCCTGCTTGTACAATTTCTCCTTTTACAACAGTTCCTGGACTTGCAATTCCTATTTTCTTAATTTCTTCTATCTTCATATGCCTTTCTTGTACCATTTTATTGATGCTTTTTACGATGGTTTGTATTAATATATCTTCTATGTTTTCTTGTTTTCCTACCAAATCTATTTCTTCTTTTTGTAGAATTTCTCCCTGTTGTGCAATTAATCCTACTGCAATATGGCTTCCGCCAATATCAATCCCAATTTTCATAACAACTCTCCTTTTCCTAACAAAAAATCAGAAACTTCCAGTCGATTTCTGACCTTCCATTTCTGACATTTGTATTTTTTATTTTTAAAATCCTGCTGCTGAGAATAAGAAACCTCCCATATATACTTGGATACAAGGTACTAATACTACTAATACGAAGAAGATTAATACTACTCCAACGATACTATATACAACTTGTGGTAATACTTTCATGATATTTTCTATAATATTATCAATATCAATTTCCATATACTCTAGTAATTTTGCCATCATTTCTGCTAAATCTGTTTTCATTCCTATTTTTAACATTTCGGTAATCATTGGTGATGGCAATCCTGAATTTTCTAATGGTTCAATCCATGATTGTCCAATTAAAATGTTATTGATTGCTGTTTCTATGATAGATAGCATAACATAGTTCTTTACTACATTCTTACTTACTTCTAATGCTTCTTGTATTCTCATACCATTATTTAAGTTTAATAACATGGCTCTCATTAATCTAGAAAAATCCAATGCAAATATTAATTTACCAAAGATTGGCATGGTATATTTAAAATAGTCAAAATTGTATGAGCCTTTTGGGGTTCGAATATAAAAGATAATACCTGCTACTGTAGCCACTACAATAAAAGTAGGAACATACCAATATAAAATAACTTTATCTAGAAAACTTGCAAACCATAAGGTTACTCCTGGTAGCGTTTCTTGGGAACCAACGGCATCAAATACATTTTGGATGGCTGGAATTGCAAATAAAGTTCCTGCTACTAATAGGATTAAAATACCAATAAACTGTACTAAATTGGGTACTAATATACTTCTTACTTTTTTGTTAATATCGGCTGAATCATCTAAATACTTTACTGCTTGCTCTAAAGAAGTGGTAAGAGAACCTGATAACTCTCCAACTTTTATCATGTTAATATAGATAAAAGGGAAAATATTGGAATAATATTCCATGGTAGTATACATATTTTCTCCGGCTTCTACTCCTGCTAAAATATCCTCTAATACTCCTTTTAAAATATAGTTTTCGGTACTCTCAATAATGGTACTTAAAGCATGGATATTATTAAAGTTTGCTTTTTTTAGTAAATAAAAATTTTGAGTAAAGATAACAATATCCCTTGTGGTTACTTTTTCTGTCTTCATTAAAGCTTGATTTACTTTTTGTACATAAGACGTTTTTTTGGCTCCTCTATTTACAGCGATATCAGACGTATTGGCATTTTTAACAACATCTTGAATATCTTTAATATTCTTTTTCTTTTTTACTTTTGCACCTTTTTTAATACCAATTTGTTCGGTAATCGATATTGGTGTATAGTCATTTCTTTTTAGTCTTTTAATCACGGCATTTCGATTAATATCATCAATTCTAGTCGTTACAATTGTTCCGTTTTGTGATATTGACCTACATTTATATATGGGCATATTAACCTCCTTGTTTACTAATTCTTTCTAATTCTTAATTGCATAATGGTTCGATTTAATGTTTCAATATTCTTCTCCTCAATTTGTGCTTTTGCTTGCTCTAATGTAATTTTATCATCTACAAATAGTTGTGCAATGGAATTAATTAATCCAATACTTCCTTTGTCTGCACTACTTTGGATGGCATCCTCTATTTCAGATACACTTAATTTTTCTTTACGAATTAAACCTGCTACAATATTATCTACTACCATTACTTCTGGTACTAATACTAATTTTCCATCAATTCCTTTTAGTAATCTTTGAGAGGTAACTAATTTTAGTAAAGAAGCAATTAAATATTTCATGGTTGGTTGGTCTGCAATATCATAGAAGTTTATCATACGGTCAATGGTTTCTGCACAAGATTTTGTGTGAAGTGTACCAATTACCAAGTGACCTGCTTCTGCTGTTTCAATGGCAGCATCCATGGTTTCTTTGTCTCTAATCTCTCCTACTACAATAATATCACAGTCCTCTCTTAAAGAGTTCTTAACACCATCGCTGTAAGATAAACAGTCTCCTCCTGTTCCGATTTCTTTTTGTACAATTAAAGATTTCTTTGATTTATGTCTAAATTCGATTGGGCTTTCTAAGGTTAAAATCTTTTTATTTTGTTTTTCATTGATGTCATCAATTAATGCACTAAGTGTTG
>CAOJXM010000127.1 GCA_948465625.1 uncultured Clostridium sp.
CTTTTAAATTTCCTATTTATTTCCCGAACCAATTTTTATACATAAAATTCAAATCTCTTTTTTTACCTATAGTATAGGCAATCATTGCTACTATTATACTATGATTTTCTAATCTTGTCAAATTTTTTTGCCTACTAACTTTACACTAAGTATACTAAAAAAAGTGACTATCTGTTAAGACAATCACTCATCCAGCTTTTAAATTTTTTATTTCAAGAACAAACCACTATGGTAGTGGAAAATTTTATTCTGCAACTTCATTGTCTCCTAAAGTTTTCCTTTATAATGCGTACCTTGTTCAGCGTTACAAATATAAAAGTGCCCTGAAACTGTAGGAGCGGTAGGCACCAGACGTACTATCGCCACTGCGAAAGCTCGTGTAAAGGTTGCTGTGGTAGCAACTGCCACTCCTGAAGGTGCAAGGAGCACTAGCATTGCTATACGTTTCCGTTGTCCATTCCAAACAATTACTTGCCATATCCTGGATATGACACTTCTCATCTCCATTTACTCCTGTATTAGCGAATATTGTATTTAAACTATTTTGTCTAGAATAATCAGTATCTCCTGAATATTTTTGAATAAACACAATCGCTGTATCCCATGCATAACTATTTACTAAATCACTGGTTGCTCCATAACTACTATCATACATATTTCTACATTTCCCTGCTGCATCTGGCTGTGTTATATTATTCCACAACTGTCCTTCTTGTGTTGGTGCATAGGCTTCTCCATTAGAAGTACTTGGTGTACCAGTCGATACTTTAAAGTTTGGTTTTTGGTCCACTCCATAACTTGCCTCATATCTTGCAATATAGTAGCCACCATGTGTTTCTACACTTGTCTTAAATACATTGATGTCTTTTGCTATTGTATTTCCATAATTTTTTAAATTTTCTGTATCATTTACATCTTCTTCGATATAATTTGTACTTGTGTAGGCACTTTCGGTTCCATCACTCGCAAAGTCGTATCGACTTAATTTTACAGTCTCTCCATCAACTGCTACCCACACAAACTCATTTCCTTCTGCATCTTCTATTATCAATCCTGCTTTTACTGCTTCCTCACTTGGTGGAGTGGTTCCATCTCCCCAATCTGCTGTTCCTTCATTTTTGGGCTTAAATCCCTTTGGTATTTCTGGATTAAAGGCATTTCCTTCTTCTCCATTTATCGTACTATTTTCGGTATAAATTCCATTACTATCTGGTTTTCCTGGTGTTCCTGTTGGTGTACTACTTCCACCTTGATACTGATTAATCAAATCTCCCATTTCTTTATCTACACTATTTAAACTGGTCGCTTCGTTATTGGCTGAATTCTTATAAATTTGTGCTCCCTCTTGTGACTTCTTAAAAATTCCATTATCCCCCACTGTTAAATTAATCGCTACTCCTGCTAAAATTAACATCACAATTACGGTAATAACTAATGCTATTAAGGTAATTCCTGCATTTACTCTTACTAACTTACTTTGTTTTTCTCTCATCTCATTTTTCCTTCCTTTGTTTTTACTTATATCATTTCCCTTTTTCTTTTTCTATTCTTTTTAGAAATAATATATCTTTTTCTACTTTTACATCCTACCATTTGTTATGAAATTAGTCAACATTTCATAAGTAGTTGTTCAAAAAGTTAACATTTTATTAAAATTTTCCTTAGGACTTGCTACTTTTTCAATTTTAGTATAATATTATATAACAGTTGAAGAAAAGAAGAATCCATTTTATAAAATAGCGCCTGGACAATTTTTTAATTGTTGACGAGGATAGGATTTATCGAAACACTCGGCGGATGGTCCTATGGCATGTTACTGCCAGAAATATTAGCAAAACTTAGTAGTAATACTAAAACAAATCTAATAGGGTAACGATTCTTTTTCTTCAATTCCATACCATGCTTTTTTAAGCAAAATTATTTTAGGAGGTTTTTTTATGTGTGGAATTGTAGGTTACATTGGTAACAAAAAAGCATGCCCAATTTTAATCGATGGGCTATTAAAATTAGAATATAGAGGTTATGACTCAGCAGGTGTTTCAACCATAGAAGGTGAATCTATTTCTAATCTAAAAGATAAGGGAAGAGTAAAAAATTTGTACGAATTAAAGGGAATTAACGACCTAAGCGGAACTGTTGGAATCGCTCATACAAGATGGGCTACTCATGGAAAACCAGCACAAGAAAATTCTCATCCTCATATGGATAATTCTAATACCTTTAGTGTGGTTCATAACGGAATTATAGAAAATTATCAAGAATTAAGAGCATTTTTAACAGCTCAAGGTTATCACTTCTTATCTCAAACAGATACAGAAGTAATCCCGAATCTAATTCATTATTATTACAGCAAAGACGAAAACAAAGATGAAAAACAATTTTTAAGAGCCCTTCATGCTACCTGTAATATTTTAAAGGGAAGTTATGCAATTGAGGCAATTTGTAAATTTGCTCCTGATACAATTATAGTAGCAAGAAAAGATAGTCCATTGGTTATTGGAAAAGGAACAGATGAAAACTTTATTTGTTCTGACATCCCTGCTATTCTTTCTTATACCAGAGACTTTTATTTATTAGATGACGGAGAAATTGCACAAATTAGTAAAAATTCTGTAGCATTCTATAATTCTGATTTACAAACAGTTAACAAAGAATGTAAAAATATTGATTGGGATGCTACTTCTGCTGAAAAAGATGGTTACGAAGATTATATGTTAAAAGAAATTCATGAACAAGCAAGAGCCGTTCGTGAGACTATTGGTTCTCGCCTAAAAGAAAAAACACCTTGCAATTTTGAAGATATTGCTTTAACCAAAAGTTATTTGTCTTCTCTTAAACAAATTTACATTGTAGCTTGCGGAACAGCAATGCATGCAGGTTTAGCGGTAAAACCAATATTTGAAAAACTATGTAATATTCCTGTAAGTGTTGATATTGCTTCTGAATTTCGTTATCGTAATCCATTGCTTGATGAACGTACTTTATGCATTTTCATTAGCCAATCAGGAGAAACAGCTGATACCATTGCTGCTTTAAAACTTTCTAAATCAAAAGGAGCAAAAACCATTACCCTATCTAATGTAATTGGAAGTTCTATTACAAGAGAGGCAGATTATACCCTATACACTCATGCTGGACCAGAAATAGCGGTAGCTTCTACCAAAGCTTATACTTGCCAAGTAACATTATTAGCCATTCTTGCCCTTCATTTTGCAGAAGTTTTAAATAGCAATCAATCTAGCTTAATGGAACATTTAAAACATGAAATTTTACAATTACCAGAAAAAATTGATGAATTATTGCAACAAGACCATGGAATTAAAGAATTTGCTAAACAAGTATATACAGAACATGATTTATACTTTTTAGGTAGAGGAACAGACTATACCGTTGCTTTAGAAGGTTCTCTCAAACTAAAAGAAATTTCTTATATCCATTCAGATGCTTACGCTGGTGGAGAATTAAAACATGGCCCAATTGCTTTGATTGAAAATGGGGTTACAGTAGTAGGCATCCTAACTGACCCTACATTAGTAGAGAAATCTATTAGTAATATTCAAGAAGTCATTACACGTGGAGCCAAAACATTAGTGATTACCAACCAAAACTTAAAAAATGTAAATTTTGATAAAATTATTACCATACCAGATACAGACCCACTTATCTCACCTATTTTGTCAATTATTCCTTTACAATTATTTTCTTATTACATTGCAAAGGAAAAAGGATTGGATGTAGATAAACCTAGAAACCTTGCAAAATCTGTTACGGTAGAATAAAACAAAGTAGGAACTTCCATTGAAAGTTCCTACTTTGTTTATCTATCATATTAAATTTTCAAAATTGCTTTGGCTATAGTATATTCTTCTTATTTCCATTACATTATCTTTTACAACATAAAATATTGTAAAATTCTTTACATTTATTTTATAATATTTGATTTCTCCATTTTCAATTATTTTAAAAACCTCATACGATTCTGGTGCTTCACTTCTTATCTCAATTTGTTTTACTACTTCATTATAAAAATTATCTGCTACTATTTTATTTTTAAGTTTATATGTAATGTAATATAAAATATTATTAAATTGTGAAATAAATATTGGAAGATACCTTATTTC
>CAOJXM010000128.1 GCA_948465625.1 uncultured Clostridium sp.
TCATAGGAGCAGCACTTGGCATGTGTGTAGGCTTTGTACTAATTCCAAAAATAATCTGGTTAATGTATCAAATGATGTATCAAATCAGTGATTTTTCGATTAGTTTTAACTTAAAATATGGTGGCATGGGGTTAGTATTGATTAGTGTGTGTATCATAGGAGCTACCATCAGTTCACTTAGAAAAGAATTAAACCAAGAGCCTGCAACTCTTATGAGGCCCAAAGCACCTAAAATGGGGAAACGAGTTTTACTAGAAAAGATACCATTTATTTGGAAACGTTTGGATTTTTCTAGAAAAGTAACCATTCGAAATATCTTTCGATATAAGAAGAGATTTTTAATGACAATTATAGGAATAACAGGCTGTACTGCCTTAATTTTAGTTGGCTTTGGTTTACGAGATTCCATTAGAAGTATTTTGCCAACACAATATGAAAAGATATTTAACTATGATATGCAAATTAATTTAAAAAATGGGTTAGAAGAAGAACAAAAACAAGCTTATGTTGAAAAATTAAGAAATCAACCAGAAATGGAAAAAGTAGTAGAAATTTGTATGCAATCTACAGTAGTAAAGAAAGCCGAGAAAAAGGAAGATGTGCAAATTATAGTAGCAAAAGAAGAAGAACAATTAGATGGTATTATTAACCGAATTGATAAAAGGACGAAAGAAAGAGTGCAACTAAAAGAAAACGAAATTTGCATAACAGATAAAGTAGCAGAACTAATAGGAGCAAAGCAAGGAGATATGATTTTGTTGCAAGAAGGAAATCAAAAAGAAAGAGAAGTAAAAATAGCAAATGTAGTAGAAAATTACATTTCTCATTATGTATATATGACCAAAGAAACTTATGAGGCATTATATGAAGAAACATACCAAACCAATGTAATATTAACCAAAAATGTTAATATGAGTGAGGAAGAAGAAGATAGATTAGCAACCCAAATTATGCAAGAAAAAGAAGTAGCAGCTATAACACAAATAGCAACGAATATGAGAGTTTTAGATGATACGATGAAATCTTTAAATTATGTAGTAGTAATATTGATTGTATCAGCAGGTTTACTTGCTTTTGTGGTATTATATAATTTATCGAATGTAAATATTAGTGAGAGAATTAGAGAACTTGCCACGATAAAAGTTTTGGGATTTTATGATAAAGAGGTGTATTCTTATGTAACAAGAGAAACGGTGTTACTAACCATAATAGGAATAGTATTTGGGCTAATTGGTGGCTATTTCTTAAGTTCCTATATTATGGGGACTTGTGAAATAAACATGCTACGATTTAGTAAGCAAATCCAACCAATTAGCTATGTGTATGCGAGTGCAATTACCATTATTTTTACCATGATTGTAAATTGGGTAACCTATTTTGCATTAAAGAAAATTGATATGATTGAGAGCCTAAAAAGTGTAGAATAGCTTTTAGTAGCTCTCAATGTATAAAACTTTAGCAATATAAGGGGTAACTTCATTAATGTCGTACCAACCAGAACTTTTGCTATTGTGTTCTAATCCATTTGGATTAGAAACATAAACGTTTCCTTTGTTATCACTAGCTAATAAAACCATGTAGTGAGAAGCGGTGGTCCAACGATTAGGGGTAGGTTTGTTCCATACACAAATTAGGATAGGTCGGTTAGTTTGTAAGTGATTTTGAATGGAAAGATTGGATAAGTTGGTGGTATCATAATAAAAACCAGAATTTTTAATTCCAAAGTTAGATAATTCTTTTGGAATGTTATCACCTTTTAAAACAGGAAAATACTTTTGTCTTAAATCTTCTGGGGTAAATTCTTTTTGATAACCACTTAAGATAGTAGCCATTGCTGTGATACCACAACCAGTATCTGCCATAACACCATCCCAATATTTTTCATTGCTCCAAGAAGCTGTCCCATTTTGTTTGTATTCAAGATAGGTTTTAGGATTTTTTCCTTGTGTGGTAAAGGTAGTGAAATAGCCATCTTTATGTTCTACCTTTTTTTGTCCAATTCCAGCATAATCTAGATTAATATCTTTTTTTATTGTTTTATACTTACCTGCTGTTATATGAGGTAAAATAGTATAGACGCATTTCCAATTAATATAGTTACTTGCTAGGAAAGCTAGTACAAGAACAATTAATAAAATTAACCATTTTTTCTTCATGTTCATTCCTCCTTTTCTTGCTTTTATTATACAAAATAAAAAGAAAAAGAGTTTTAAGAAAATATAAATAAAAACTTAAAAATTTCTTACAATTCGTCAAAAAACAATGTAAGGAGGGAAAAATATGATATAATCGATGACAAAGGAAGGGAAGAAAATGAACATATTAGTATTAGATGATGAAAAAGAAATTGCAGATTTAGTAGAAGTATATTTAAAAAACGAAAATTATGAAGTATATAAATTTTACAATGCGAAAAAGGCAATGGAGTGTATTCAAACAACAAAATTGGACTTGGCTATTTTAGATATTATGGTAGGGGAAATGAATGGTTTCCAAATTTGTAAACAGATTCGAGAAAAGGGGTTAAAATTCCCCATTATTATGCTAACTGCTAAAATAGAGGATAAAGACAAAATAACAGGTTTAACAGTAGGAGCAGATGACTATATCACAAAACCATTTAATCCATTAGAATTAGTAGCTAGAGTAAAAGCAGCACTAAGAAGATATACACAATATAATGATAATGTACAAGAAGAAAACATTTATATAGATGGATTGGAAATCAAAAAAGAAGAACACGAATGCTTTTTGTATGAGGAAAAAATTGATTTAACACCATTGGAGTTTGATATTTTACTATATTTAGCAACCAACAAAGGAAAAGTGGTTAGTTCAGAGGAATTATTTGAACAAGTATGGAAAGAAAAGTATTTAGATTGTAGCAATACGGTAATGGTGCATATTAGAAGGATAAGAGAGAAACTAAAAGAAGATAGTAAAAAGCCAAAATTTATAAAAACAATATGGGGAGTGGGATATAAAATTGAATAATAGCAGTGGATTTGAAAAATTAAAAAGTAGTTTAGCAACCAAAACAATTTTAAAAATATTATTCTATACAGTTGTACTTAGTATTTTGTTAGGTTTTATGGTGGATGGTATCTACAATGATGAATTAGCAAGGAAGGTATATAATATAAGTCCTACTATTTATTATTGGTGTGTAGATAATAAAATATTGGTTATGGTAATGTTTTATTCGATTATTTTAATAGGAATATCATTTTTACTGATTCGAAATTTGAATAATAATATATTACAAATTATCAATGCCATGGATCAAATTCTAAAAGAGCCAGAAAAAGAAGTAAAATTGCCAAATGATTTGATGATATTAGAAGGCAGGCTAAACAACATACGAGCAGATTTGTTAACCAATCAAAGTGCTGCAAAAGAGGCAATGCAAAAGAAAGATGATTTGATTATGTACATGGCACATGATTTAAAAACACCACTTACTTCAATTATTGGCTATTTAACTTTACTAACACAAGAAAAGGAAATATCACATGAGTTACAAGAAAAGTATATGAAGATAGCTCTTGATAAGTCGTTACGAGTAGAGGAATTGATTAATCAATTTTTTGAAATAACAAGGTATAATTTACAAGATATGCCAATTACGAAACAAAGAATCAATTTGGTTATGTTAATGGAACAATTAGTAGAGGAAGGTTATCCCATGCTAAAAGAAAAAGGATTGACTTGTAAGGTTGAATTGCCAAAACATGTGGAGTTTATGGCAGATGGGGATAAATTAGCACGAGCTTTTGATAATTTATTGAAAAATGCTATTAATTATAGTTATCCTAATACTACGATACAAATTAAGATGGCAGAAACCAAAGAGGCAATTGAGATTAGCTTTAAAAATAAGGGAGATAAAATTCCAGAGTACAAGTTAGAAAAAATATTTGAAAAGTTTTATCGAATGGATGAAGCACGAACTTCAAAAAACGGAGGAGCAGGTTTAGGATTAGCCATAACCAAGCAAATTGTAGAGTTACATAAGGGGAAAATTGTAGCAAAAAATGAGGATGAATGGATTTCGTTTGAGATAAAATTAGAAAAAGAATGAAAACGGCAGGGTCTCCCGGTTCGGGAGGTTTTTACG
>CAOJXM010000129.1 GCA_948465625.1 uncultured Clostridium sp.
TATCATTAGTAGACCTCGTAATCAAGATTATTTAATTTATGATGGATTACATGAACCACTTATTGATAATAAAACTTGGGAATTAGTGCAAGAAAAAAGAAAGCAAAATACTCCAAAAGTAAACCATAGCAATACTATTCAAAATCCCTTAGTAGGATTAGTCTTTTGTGAAAAATGTGGTAAGCCTATGCAACGAAGACCTTATACAAAAACTGACAAACCTGCAACACTTATATGTTCTAATTCAAAATGTGATAATATAAGTTCTAAACTTTATATAGTAGAAAACAAAATAATTGAATCACTAAAAATATGGCTTGAAAATTATAAAGTAGACTATAAAATTAAAGATAATTCAAATGCTGACAATAATAAATTAATTGAAAAATCTATTGTTTCGGCCAAAAAAGAATTAGAAAAGGAAACTTCTAAACTTGATAAAATTTATGGCTTTTTAGAAAATGGTATTTATACCAAAGATGAATTTATTAATCGCTCTAAATCAATAAAAGAAAACATTGAAAGTTTAGAAAATAAACTAAAAGAATATACAGAACTTTTAGATAAAAATAATAAAATACAAAACCAAAAAGAAACAATAATACCTAGATTAGAAAATATTATAGATTTATATAGTAAACTAAAAACTGCTGAGGATAAAAACATTTTACTGAAAAGCATTCTTGCAAAAGTTACATATCTAAAAACAGAAAAAGCTATAAAAAAAGCTTCAAGCCCAACTAATTTTGAATTACATATATATCCTAAAATATCTAAAATATAAAAACCACACAACTCCTTCGAGAAATGTGGTTCATACGGATTACGGCATTTCGTCTAACACCTCGCAAACAGCATATAGTTGTACATCAGAAACGTTATCTTTTGATACAACTTTTAATGGTTCGCCAGCAGTAAGTCTGCTTTTTACAGTGATAGAGGTTTTGCCATCTTGGGAAGAAATGGAAACACTAAAGCCAGTTGCGTTTTTGTCTGTTTCAAAACCCATAAAAGTCCTTTCTGCCATAACTTTAATTACAGTTATGGACTTGCACAAAGCATATAGCGACAATTACATTATACCAAATCCCTGTTTGAAAGTCAAATTATGTATACTCATTTTACATAAAACATTAAGCTAATTTTACAGTCAATGGCTAATTTGTAATCACTGTCTTTAGCTATTGACAACATCGTGGAGCATATTCTTCTGTTCCAATATCATTTAAGATAGCTTTTGCTTTTTGGTCTGGCATTCCAAATCTTTGAGATAAATATCTTAAAGAAGCAGCTAATTCACCATCTGGTCCACCATATTGACTAATAATAAACTTAGCAAGTCTTGGATTGGTACATTTTATATTAATTGGATATTCTAGTGCTTTGTTATAAGTCCACATTAAAAATTCCCCCTTTCCCATGGCCATGGTTCTTCTAACCATCTCCATTTATTACATGGATAATTGATGGTTAATGGTCCAAACATCTTTTGGTATTTGTCTGCCAAATCCTTTGCTTTTCTACAGTACTCTTTGTGTAAACAAAGAGCTTTTTCATCATCTGGATGAGTGTCCAAATATAAAGCAAGTTCAATAATAGAAAAGCGATAAGCTCGTAACTGCATCATCATTTCTTCTCTTAATTCTCGTTTACATTCACAACTCATATTATCATCCATATCATTACATTCACAATTGCAATGTCTATTATCTAAATTCTCCTCTAACATTTGTTACACCCCTCTCCAATTTTATTCATACATTTTATATAATTGATTTCTTCAATTGATTGACATGGTACATATGGGCTTACCAATTCAGGAAATATCGTTCCCATTTTTAATCCAATACAAGGTTTAAAAGTTTGGTCCATTACTTGCCATGGAACATAACTTTGCCCTAGCATTGGGTTAGTAGGGAATACCGATTCTTCTTCTTCAAATCCACAACCACAATCTTTGCCACAATTTGAAATTGATTCTACATCATCACATACTTTTTCCATAACATCATTACCAAAGGTTTGGCAGGCGTTACTTACAAAGCATTTTTTACATTTACAATTTCTACGCATTTTGATTCCTCCTTTTTTAGTTTATACTATATCCTATGACAAATTTCTTCATTTGTTTACAAAAAAACATCTTAACTTAGCTTTTTTGCTAAATTAAGATGTCCATTCCACCAATCTATTAAACAATATACTCAATTGTATTGTGGGGAAAAAAATCATGCATCTTATCCATAAAAAATCTTTTCCCATCCTCTCTTAAATCCGTTTTATACCAATACTTGCCTCGACCTCTTCCTGTCATTTTATCTTTATCATACAATTGGATAGCATTAGGAAATGCCTCCTGATTTATTTTATTGTGTACATAGCTATATGTCATAAAAATAATTTCAAAAAATACATCTTCTTTTACTTTATTTGACAATTCACAATGTAAAGTTTCAATCAATTCTAAATAAAGATTTTGCCAATTATCAAGAAAAATAACTGGTGCAATCAAAATACCTACACGGTAACCTGCTTCTTTTAACTTATTAATAGCATGAATTCTATTTACTAAACTCGATGTTCCAAACTCAACTTTACGAATAATCTCACTAGGGTTAACACTAACACGAATAATAACTTTGCCTTTGTGATTTAAGGGTAAAATATCATCTACCATGTCAAATTTGGTAGGCAAAGTTAAAAAGCCATTTGGAACATGATTAAAATTCTCAATGGTCCATTTCAAATTCCCCGTAATGCTATTCTCTAAAATTAAATCACTATTACTTCCAATCTCAAATACCGTTTTTTGATTCGATTGATTCGCTGTTTTTATTATTTTTTCTAACATTTCTTCACGATTGACAAATAAACGTAAATAAGCACATTTATTATAATTGCACACCAAATAGCAGTACATACAAGAGGCAGTGCAACCAGAAGAAGTGTAGGGAACTAAAAAGTCAGAAGTCTTAGAATTTGGCACAAATTTGTGAGTTTTTCGAGTTCCAATAATCAAATTTCTTTTCATATAGGGAAAATCTTGATTGGATTTTTTTCGCATTTCTTCAATATTATTATGATTCTCAATTTCTATTTTAGGAACCTCTTTATATTGTTCCATTAACTGTTGACCTAATGGATAATGTAAGATATCTTTTTCAAAATAAATGGTTTCTGGTTTAAACATAAAATCTCCTCCTTACAATATTTTGCCCAAAATATTGTAAATATTACGTAAGTTCTCAGGAAGAATTGAAAAAATAACAAATTCAAAAATTTGGAATAGATTATAATAAAAAAGAGGGAGGAAGTTTTATGTTTTTTATCAATTCAAGTGACAATGCAAAAATAGCAGTATACGAATTAAATCCAATAGGAAAAAGAACGATTGTATTAGTTCATGGTTGGCCTTTATCCCATAAGATGTTCGAATATCAAATTCCAACATTATTAAACGCAGGTTATAGGATAATTATGCTAGATTTAAGAGGATTTGGCAATTCAGATGTAACAAGCAGAGGATATGATTATAATCAATTTGCAACAGATTTATACTATGTAATATATGCATTAAATCTATGGGATTTTGATTTGTTAGGTTTTTCAATGGGAGGAGCCATTGTTACAAGATATATGAAATTATATCAAGGGTATGGTGTAAGAAAATTATGCTTATTAGATGCAGCAGTTCCATCTTATTGTAAGACTTACTATAATCCATATGGTCAATCAGTAGAAGCTACCAATCAATTAATCAAACTGGGACTAAATGATAGACCAGCATTAAACGAATATTTTGGAAGTATCTTTTTTTATCAAGCACCATCGAAACCATTGAAAGAGTGGTTTCAAAATTTGAATAATAGTGCATCTGGATTAGGTGAAATCAATTCTTTGGTAGCTTTAAGAGAGGAAAGTGTATGGGAAGATTTAAAAGAAATTAAAGTGCCATCAGGAATTTTCCATGGAAAAGAAGACAAAATATGTCCATTTGGTATGGCAGAAATCATGAATAAAAATATTAAGAATGCTACACTCTATCCTTTTGAAAAAGCAGGGCATGGAGCGTTTTATGAGCAAAA
>CAOJXM010000130.1 GCA_948465625.1 uncultured Clostridium sp.
CCTAGTGGTTTGTTTTCTGCATCAATTATGTACCATTTTCTTTCAATTTCATTTTTCTTTATACTATATGTTGTATTATTCATGGTAATAATACCCTCCATTTCATTAATTATACTTAAATCTATTTCGTAAACTACCGGGGAGAAGTTTACTTCCTACATTTAATACGTGAACTATTGTATTACAAAATGGGGAAAAAGTCAATATTTTACCAGAAATTTATTTACAATTTTAGCTTTTTAATGGTATAATTTCTTTATCAATGAATAAAAGGGATATTTTTTATTTGATAGGAGGAAGTTAGATGAAAATAAATTTTAGGACAATAGGGTTTGGAATGATTATTATCATTTGTGTAATTGCTATTAATTATGCGATTTATTGGCAGTTTTTTAGAGAGAACAAACCAATACCAACCGAGCCAATGCAAACACCTAGTGATTCAATATCCAATACAGAGTTGGCCAAAAATTTTAATAATATTTTTACCAATAGCTTAAATTATCAGAATAATACAGTTAGAGAAATTGCAAAAATTCAAAATGGGAAAGATATTGTTTATAGTAATGTGACAAAGAAAGAGAAAATAGAGAACAGATATGACATTAATATCAATATTCCTTATGTAAATATTGCAAACGAAACCGTTAAAAAGTTTAATGCTAAGATAGAGGAAATTTTCAATGCCAAAGCCAATGATATTATAGCAAGTGCGAATAATAATACGATTTATAGTGTAGAATATGCAGGCTATATTAATTCTAATATTTTGTCCTTGGTTATAAAATCAACCTTAAAAGAAGGAAATAATCCACAAAGAGTGATTGTGCAAACCTATAATTATAATTTAAGTACAAATGAAGAATTATCGTTAAATCAAATTTTAGAAATAAGAGGCTTACAGAGTGCAACAGTAGAAAAAGAAGTCAAAGCAACCGTAGTGGAAGCCAATAAACAAGCAGAAACATTAAAAGATTTAGGGTATAAAGTTTATACAAGGGATTTGAATAGTACATTATATCAAATTGAAAATACCACTACCTATTTCTTAGGAGAAAATGCAAAATTGTATATTATTTACCCATATGGAAATTCAAATTTAACATCAGAAATGGACATTGTTGTTTTATAATAATATGAAAAATAGCCTATCTAGTATCTAGATGGGCTATTAAAACAAATAAAAGGGGATGTTTTAATATAAGAAAAAACTACAAAGGTATTTTTTACTTATAATGAAAGAAAGTGTATTTGTTTTCTTTCATGTATATAATATACCAATCAAATTTGTCCATTGTGTGAAGAATAAGTGCATAGTTTGCAAAAAAGAAGAAACTCCATTTAGGAATTTCTTTTTTTACATTATGGTTGTTCAGATAAAGTTAATTCAATATCCAATTCTTGCCCATTTCGGTTGATTTTTAATTTTAAAGTATCTCCAATTTGATGGGTATTTTTAATTTCTGTTAATTCATCCATGGTAGTAACAGTTTTTCCATCTGCTTGAATAATAACATCTCCAATCTTTAGGCCAGATTTTTGTGCTGCTGAGAAATCTTCGATACTAGCAACATAAACACCAACAACTAGGTTATTTCTTCTTGCTAGTTCCTCAGTTACATCTTTTCCACTAATACCAATGTATGGTCTTTTTACTTTACCATTGGTAATTAATTGTTCATAAATATTTCTGGTTGAATTGATTGGAATAGCAAACCCCATTCCTTCTACCCCAGTACCTTGTAATTTTAAGGTATTAACACCAATGACTTCTCCTTTGGCATTTACTAAAGCACCACCACTGTTTCCAGAGTTAATAGCTGCATCGGTTTGAATTAAAGTAAAGGTTTTACCATCATTATCGGTTACTTTTCGATTTATGGCACTAATAACACCACAAGTTACACTACTTTGTAATCCTAGAGGATTTCCAACTGCCATTGAAAATTCTCCTACTTTAACTTCATCAGAGTTTCCTAATTGAGCAGCTGTTAATCCAGTTTTGTTAATTTTGATAACTGCTAAGTCAGTTTGTTCGTCCATTCCAATAATTTCTGCCTCATACTCTGTTTCATCATTAAATAAATACACACTTACTTTGTTGGCTTTTGATACTTCATAGTAAGAATTGGTAGAAGCGGAATTAACAATATGATTATTGGTTAGAATGTAACCATCTTCTGTAATGATAATTCCAGAACCTTCTGCTTGTGAAGTTGAAGTTCGAAAAACAGAGTTAACAGAATATTCAACTTTAATTCCAACAATAGAAGGTCTAATTTTATCAGCAACGGAAATAGCAGTATCAGAATAGTTTTCTAAAGAGATGTATTTTACTTCTCCACTAGAACTATTATTAGAAGAAGTAGAAGTTGGAATGCTTGTATTTGATTGTCCTAATAATTCATTCTTGATAGAAGGCACACTAAAACACGTACCAACTACAAGAGCAGCTCCTAGAACACCAGACATAAATGGTAATAGCACGCTTTTTCCAAAACTACCTCCTTTTTTTTCATTTTTAGGCTCAGAATAGTTTACTACTCGATAGTTTGTTTCATTTTTATTTTCTTCCATGATTTTCCCTCCATAACTATATAATATACTAAAACAATTCTATCATACAATACTTTTGTGAAAAGTATGTGAAAAATATTTGAAATATTTTTAAGAATCATATATAATAAGATAGCAAGTTACATAGTAGAGAGGATGATAAGATGAAAAAAGAAAGAGGAATTACATTAATATCATTAGTGATAACGGTTTTAGTTATGACTATTTTAACATCAATAACAATTGGATATGGTGGTAATTTAGTAAAAAGAGCGGATTTACAAAATATTAATACGAATATGTTAATGATACAGGCAAAAACTAGAGCAATTGGAGAAAATGCAAGATTTAATAATGACGAAAGTAAGTATATAGGAATTAAAATTTCAGATATTGCAGGAAATGAAATGATACAAGAACTAATTGAAAAGGGAATTATTAATACAACAGAAAATTGGAGATTATTGCAACAAGAGCAGTTAGATAGTATGGGATTAGGAAAGTTAAATCAAGAAAGAGGATATATGGTGAATTATGATACCGAAGAAGTGGTATATGTAAAAGGATTTGAACATGAAGGAACAACTTACTATAAATTATCGGATATGAAAAACTTAAGTATTGATTAAAGAAGGAATGGAAAATGAAAGAAAAAGAAGTACTAAGATTGCAACAATTAAAACAAATCGAAAATGAATTCTATCAAAATGAAATGAATTTTATCTGTGGAATTGATGAGGCAGGACGAGGACCATTAGCAGGACCAGTTGTAGTTGCTAGTGTAATTATGCCAAAGGATTCTATGATAGAAGGAGTAAATGATTCGAAAAAAGTTTCAGAAAAGAAAAGAGAAAGCATTTATGAACAAATTATAGAAGAAGCCATTAGTTATGGAGTAGGAATTGTAGGGCAGGAAGAAATTGATGAGTTAAACATTTTAAATGCCACCAAAAAGGCATTGACCATGTCTTTACAAGAACTAAAAGTACGACCAGATATGATATTAGTGGATGCCTTAGAAAAGATTGATACATTACAAATTCCGTATCAATCTATTATAAAAGGAGATGCAAAATCTTACAGTATTGCAGCAGCTTCGATTATTGCGAAAGTGACAAGGGACCGAATTATGAGACAATGGGATGAAGTATACCCACAATATGGATTTTTAGGACATAAGGGATATGGAACAAAAGCACATATAGAAGCCATTAAAGAGTATGGAATTTGTCCATTGCATAGAAGAAGTTTTGTGAAAAATTTTATGAAATAACGCCCTAGATGTCTAGGGCGTTGCTGGCAGAACTTAATCGTAAGTTTCAAAGAAATTTTCGAAACGGTCGTTTGAGTTAACCAGTGTCGACATTGCTATAAACATAGCAACGAAGGCTACTAAGCCAGCAGTTACAACAGAAACCGCAATTGCCATTGTTTTCATTGCATTTTTCATAAGGTACCTCCTTGGGTTTTGTTAAATAGTAACCATTACAGTTTAACATAATGTGGAGAAAAAGTCAATAAAATA
>CAOJXM010000131.1 GCA_948465625.1 uncultured Clostridium sp.
TTAAATGAATTAGTAAAAATAAGTTAATGAGACCTGCTATTACTAATCCATAATAATGGATATAGGCAGAGGCTAAGCTAAAGATAGCAAAAACAATCCAGTTTTTAATACTAGAGTTTCCTTTCCAAATACGATAGGTATAAATTGCCATGATGCTAGCAAAAGTCATAGCCCATGCATACATTCTAATTTCGATTCCATAAATCGTAGTTACTGGCAAAAATAATGCAAAAAAAGAAAAGAACAATCCTACTCTATCTCCAAAATCTTTGCGAACATGCGTATAGCCTAAAATACCAAGTACTGCAATCGCTAGTACTGATAATAGCTTATAGGCAATGATTTGGTTTCCAAATATCATTCTAACTATTTTTAACATCCAATAATATAAAATAGGATGTACATCATGGGAACCAATGGTATAAATTTCTCCAAAACCACGCTCAGCCATCCCTACCGAATAGGCTTCATCAAACCAAATATTGGTATGAAGCGCATTCATACTAATTAATAAAATTCCAATTACAATAATTGCTATATGTAATATTTTTGTTTTCTGTTTCAATATTTTCTCCATTTCTTCCTCCATTGTTTCTATTATACCATTATATTTGAAAAAATGTATATTATTACACGAAATTTAATACATATTTTTTGAAAAATCCACATTTTTGACACATACTGATAGTTTTTTATAAAAAGCACTTATCTTTTTTTGATAAATGCTATTTTTCTTATTCAATTGTAAATTCTGCATAAATTTCATAATGCTCTTCTAGGTAATCTATATTTTTTACGAATCGATAGGTTCCCTTTTCTAACTCACCATATGGTTTTGACCAATTTACATTAAAAGTTATTTTACCTTCTTTGTTTGGAATTATTCCAATGGCAGGTACTATAAATTCATTTATTAGTGGTACATTTTTCCATATACCATTTTCCTTTTTTTGAATACCATAATCTTCCCCATATCCATAAGGAGCCTCATTTTTATCAGTTATTATAAAAGTTGCTCCAGTTTTAGTTAAAGTTGCTTCTTGAAGCGTCATAGTTACCTTATCAATGGTTCTTTTTGCGATTTGTTCTTCACTAAATTTGGGAAAAATGTCTTCCTCAAAATCCGAATTGTTATTTGGGGTATAGCTTACATTGCCGTAATTTTCCTTGACTTTATTGGCATAATTTTCTCCTTCTTGAACAATCACAAATTCTTCTTTTTGTCTTACTTTTTCTATTAAATAGCCTATAGAAAAGATTATGGCAATTACTCCAATTACTAATACCAATATTAGTATAATTTTTAATCCCTTTTTCATTTGTGTTCTCCTCCTTCTTCATTTTTCGCCTTCTTATTTATTAGTTAGACAAATTTATACAAAATCCTTCTTTTGCTTGTTTTATCCATACATAAAATTGAAGAATATGCATAAAATATATTATATTTGTTATGCAAATTGCTTGACAATCCATTTACAAAAATTGTATAATAAATATAGTAAGAAAATGTTCTCGCTTTATAGTGGTGCGAGTAATAAGTTATCTATTTTGAAAATGTATGCCTTCTATAATTATATAGAAGGCTCTATTTATAGAAAGGAGTAGCCTATATTTTTAGAAACAGGATATGTATATCATATCAAAAATGTAGATAGCAAAATTTTATGGTTTATACCCATGAGTTCTAAGGTAGAGAAATACATAGACCATATAGATATTATTAGAAATCTTCCAGTTGCTGTTGTTGAAGGCACTCAAAAAGAAATTATTTCTAAAGTTCATAAAATTTTTAATTTAAAATCAAAACGGTATTAATCTAATTTTTCCAGGTGTAGATAAAATTGAAAAGCTGTTACTAGAAGAGTTAAACAACACATAAAATTTTAAAAGAGCCCGATTTTACTCTGAGCTCTCCTGTTTATACAACTTCATTTATTTTAATATTTCGAACGTGATCAATTTTTTCCCATTCTGTTTCTCGTTTAAACAAGCATTTAAAGTTTATCAATAACCAAGAACCTAAGAATAATGGATAGCATAACAAACCTTTCCACATAGACTTAATTGGCTTTTTATCTAATAGCATAATTAGAATGGCTGTACCAATTGGTAGCAAAAATGTTGGCACTAGATATCTTATAATATTTTCTGCTAGCTGCCATGCGGTAATTCCATTTGCTAAATACATTACTCCATTAATGCCTAATAACACTAAGGTTAATACAAACATAGGAATACTTCCTAATATATATAATAATCCGTCAAAATTCATTAAGGTTTTATGGTCTTTAACAGCTACTGCTAAATCTTTTGTATAATGTTGAATACATTGGATATGACCAACTGTCCACCTTGACCTTTGTGACCAAGATTGCTTAAATCCAACTGGTTGCTCATCATATACAATTGCCTCTGTTGCCCATCCTAATTTTTTTCCTCTAATAATGTGTTTTAAAGAAAATTCAATATCTTCGGTTAAAGTTTGTGTATCCCAACCTGTTGGTTTAACAACATCAAATTTTACCATAAATCCAGTTCCATTGATTAATGGAGATAATCCTAAATTATATCTTGCTAAATGATAGAAACGGTTCATTGTCCAATAAAAGATAGCATATCCAGCTGAAATCCAACTATCTGTTGGGTTTTTAATGTCTCGATATCCTTGTACTACTTCTTCTCCTTGGCACAATTTTTTGTTCATCGCCATCAAGAAATTTTTATCTACAATATTATCAGCATCAAACACACAAAAGGCATCATAAGGTGCATTCTCTTCTATTTTTTTGTTTAAAAACCAATTTAATGCATGCCCTTTTGTTTTGTTGGTTTCATCGATTCTTTCTAAAACGATTGCCCCTGCTTCTCTTGCTACTTTTGCTGTATTGTCTGTACAGTTATCTGCAATTACATAAATATCATATAACTCTTTTTTATAAGTTTGATTTACTAAACTGTGTACTAAGTTTCCAATAACTGCTTCTTCGTTGTGAGCAGGGATAATTGCCATAAATCTATTTTCTTTTTCTTCTATAATTGGTTTATCTTTTAATTTTACTAATGAGCATATACTTACAATGAATTGGTACAACCAAAATATGGTTACAATCCATACTAATGCTTGTTGAAGCACTGATAAATATACCATTGTTTTCTTCCTTTCATATAATATTATTTATTTTGTCCATAATTCATTATAATATTATATATTACTTTTTTCAACTTTTATTACCTGTTTTAATAAAATCTTAAGCTTTAATCATATTGTTCATCATTGATGGTTGGTTCGTCTAATCCTTTTCTTGTTAAGTTTATTCTTCCTTGCTCATCAATTTCTAGTACTCTTACTTTAATCTTTTCTCCAATGGATAATACATCTTCTACTTTTTCTACTCTTTTACTAGAAATTTTAGAAATATGAAGTAATCCTTCTTTTCCTGGCTTAATTTGTACAAATGCACCAAATGGCATAATTCTTTCTACGGTTCCTTCGTAGATTTCTCCTATTTCTAAATCTTTTCCAATATCTTCTACCATTTGTAATGCTTTTCTTCCATTTTCTTCATCAGCAGAATAAATAAATACTCTTCCGTCTTCTTGGATATCAATTTTTACCCCAGTTTCTGCAATGATTTTGTTAATCATTTTTCCACCTGGTCCAATTACATCTTTTATTTTGTCTACATTTATGATAGTGTTAATAATTTTAGGAGCATATTGTGATATATGGTCTCTTGGTTTTTCAATTTGTTTTAACATGATTTCTTCTAAAATGTATTTTCTAGCTACTCTTGTTCTTTCAAATGCCTCTTTTATAATGTCATAGGTTAATCCATCGATTTTAATATCTACTTGAATAGCTGTAATTCCTTTTTCGGTTCCTCCAACTTTAAAGTCCATATCACCAAAGAAATCTTCTAAGCCTTGAATATCTGTTAACATGATGTAGTGATTTGGGTCATTTTCGTCTGTTACTAATCCAGTTGAAATACCTGCAACTGGTCTTTTAATTGGAACACCTGCATCCATTAATGCTAATGTACTTCCACAAATACTTGCTTGTGACGTAGAAC
>CAOJXM010000132.1 GCA_948465625.1 uncultured Clostridium sp.
TATATTACGAGAATAACATATTAATTTGTTTCACATCATTGACATACTTACACAAGTAATTAAGTAAATATATAAAACAATATTGAACAATTTTAGAGGAAATGATAAGATGTAAAAGAATAGAAAAAACGAGAATTGTAAATAATAACAAGAGAAAAGCAAGAAAAGTACATAAGAAGGGAGAAAATATGATTTACCAACTAAAAGAAAAGCAAGGAATTACAATCGTAGCGCTAGTGATAACCGTTATTATCATGCTAATTTTAGCAGGAGTAGCAATTCGTTTAACCATAGGAGACAATGGCATTTTTAAGAAAGCAAAAGAAGGTTCAGAAATCTATGAAAATGCAACAGGAAATGAAGCAACAAGCTTAGGAAATATGGATAATGAAATGGGAAACTTAATGAAACAAGTAGAAGATGGAAGCATTGGAGGAAGTGGAACACCAGAAAACAAACCAAATCCAGATGAAAATGGAATGTATACTAAAAATAGTACCATCAATGGAGAAAAAGCAACAGCATTTAATCCTGAAATTCCAAAAGGATTTAAGCCAGTAAATGTGGATACAGCCAATTGGGGAAATGGAAGTACTGTTCCAACAGAAGAAGCAGTCAAAGCAGGACTGATTATTGAAGATGCAGAAGGCAATCAATTTGTATGGATTGCAGTAGATGGAGAAGTTGTAAAATTAAATCGATATGATTTTGCAAATGATGGAACAGAAAGTGAACTAACAAGAACAGATTGCTTGGAAGAAGATGCAACCAATACAGCAAATTTAAGAAAATATGGTAATATGATAGCAAGAGACATTAATGCTTTTAAAGAAAGTGTAGCAGAGCATGGTGGTTACTATATAGCAAGATACGAGGCAAGTTATGGAGTAGACGCAAAACCAAACTCTAAAAAATCAACCAACCTACCAATTCCTACTAAAGGAGTAGCCTATACTCCAATACAAGAAGGAACACTATGGAACAATGTTACACAAAGAGAAGCAGGTTTAATATGTAGAGCAATGTATGACAACAATTATGGAATAACCAGTGATTTAATGAATAGTTATGCATGGGATACAGCCATTGTATTCATCCAAAAATATTCAGATGCTCCAGATTATTCAAAGCAAATAAGATTAAATACTCAATTAGCAAATACAGGCACAAATGGAGATGAAAAATGTCATATACATGATATGGCAAGTGGGCTTATAGAATGGACAACAGAAACCTATTCCAATGCAGGAACCCCAAGTATCAATAGAGGTGGCTGTTATGATAATGCTGGCAATTATACAAGTTTTCGCTTTGCAGTAAGTTCGATTGAACATTATCGAAATGTTACTTTTCGACCAATTTTATATTTATAATAAGAACCAACCCAACCTAGCAATCAAAAATTGCAGTTGGGTATCTCAAAACCTTGTTCTTTATACAATAAACAAAACATCATACCACCAAAAGTATGATGTTTTAAAATTATATAAAAAAGTTGTAAAAAATATTGAAAAATGGGTTAAAATGATATAAAATAGGAAAAATGCAAAAAAGGAGAAATAAAAATGAATGTATTAAATTTAGACGATTTCAGTATAGAAGAAATCAACAAAATCTTAGATTTAGCACAAGAATTTAGAGAAGGAAAAAAAGTAGATTACCAAGGAAAAAAAATAGTAGCAAACCTATTTTTTGAGCCATCTACTAGAACCCATTATAGCTTTGACATGGCAGCATTAAGACTAGGTTGTCGCACGCAAAATTTTGATACCAACAACTCAAGCTTAAAAAAAGGAGAAACTTTATACGATACTGTAAAAACCTTTGAAAGTTTTGGTGTAGATGCATTAGTCATTCGTCATGTAGAAAATGAATATTATAAACAATTAGTGGACAAAATAAAAGTACCAATCTTAAATGGTGGAGATGGTACAGGAAATCATCCATCACAATCATTATTAGATTTACTAACCATTCGTCAAGAATTTAGAAAATTTGAAGGATTAAAAGTAGTAATTGTAGGAGACATCAAACACTCAAGAGTAGCACATACCAACATGAAAGTAATGCAAAGACTAGGAATGCAAGTATATACTTCAGGCCCAGAAGAATACAAAGAAGAAGGTTGCAACTATGTAGCATTAGATGAAATTATCAATCAAGTAGATGTTGTTATGTTACTTAGAGTGCAACACGAAAGACATACAACAGCTATGGCAGAAACAGTAGAAGAATATCATGAACTATTTGGAATCAATCAAAACCGTGTAGAAAAAATGAAAGAAAATGCTATCATCATGCATCCAGCACCATTTAATCGAAACGTAGAAATTGCAGACGATATAGTAGAATGTAGCAAAGCACGTATATTCAAGCAAGTAGAAAATGGCGTTTTTGTAAGAATGGCATTACTTCATATGGCTTTAGGACAAGAATAGTAAAATTTTACAAAAAACATGGTTTTTTACAAATTAGACTTGTATAAAATAAATAAATATGATATATTCTTACTAGATAAAGGTAAAGAAAGGGGAACTTTTTTTATGGATGAATATAATAATATTCTACAAAGTAAAAAAACAATTTTAATTGTTGATGATGAACAACATATTGTAGATATATTAACATACAACTTACAAAAAGAAGGGTATAATACCATTGAGGCAAACGATGGCATAAAAGCAGTAGAAATAGCATTAGAGCAAAAGCCAGATTTAGTATTATTAGATATCATGTTACCAGGAATGGATGGGTTAACCGTATGCAAAAGAATTAAACATTCATTAAGCATACCAATCTTAATGCTAACAGCAAAAGACCAAGAAATCGATAAAATCTTAGGATTAGAATTAGGAGCAGATGACTATATCACAAAACCTTTTAGTGTAAGAGAATTAATGGCAAGAGTAAAAGCCAACTTACGAAAAGCAGAAGTAGAAGTTCTATTAGAAAAAAATATAAAATCAGAAGAAGAAGAACAAGCAGAAACAGACCCAAAAAACATTATAACAGTAGGGGATATCGTATTAAACTTAAGTAGATTTGAAGTAAAAGTAAATGACAAAGTAGTCGATTTAACCTTAAGAGAATTTGAGGTATTAAAATATTTAGCAAGTCAGCCAGGACAAGTAGTAACAAGAGAAGTTTTGCTAGAAAAAGTATGGGGATATGAATATTATGGTGATATTAGAACCGTAGATGTAACAGTAAGAAGAATTCGTGAAAAAATAGAAAAAGATACATCATCTCCTAAAATGTTAATCACAAAACGTGGAGTAGGATATTATCTAGCAACCAAATAAACAAGCAAAATAAGTCGGAGGTCAGAAATAGAAACTGATACCGACTTTTTAAATGGAATGAAATACGAGGGGGAAACATGTTAAAAAATATACAAATTAAAATTGTAGTGATATTTACACTCATTAGTATTGTCTTATTAATCGGAGCCAATGCCTTTTATATCTGCAACTTGCAAAATTTAAACAACTTAGTATCTGCACAAGCAAGCTATAACCAAGAGGGGATTATGCTACAAATTACAGATATTATGCAACAAGGAAAACTAATTTTAATATATACGGTTGCTTGTATGGCCATATTATCCGTAGTAATTGGCATCTTTATCCTAAAAAAAGTAAGTAATCCAATTCGAAAATTAATCAAAAGTGCCCATAAAATAGCAGCAGGAGAAGAAGCTGAAGAAAAAGGCCTAGTAGAAGTAAAAGGCGAATCCGAAATAAAAGATTTATCAGATGCATTTGAAATTGTAACTACAGAATTAAGGCAAAACTTAAACGAAATCAATAAACAGAAAAAACAAATTGAAACCATATTATTACACATGACAGATGGAATTATTGCATTTAATATGGAAGGAAAAATTATTTTAGTCAATCCAGCAGCAACTAGACTATTAAGAATTATGCCAGAAGAAGAAAACTTTGAAAAAATATTTGAAAAAATAGATGCAGACATCAATATGGAAAAAATAGTATACTTAGAAAATTGGACTTCATTTAACCAAAGAGTAACCATTGGCGAT
>CAOJXM010000133.1 GCA_948465625.1 uncultured Clostridium sp.
GTACAGATAGTGGGATTTATGATGTAGAAATTGATGCAGGCTGGGTAAATGCCTCAGAGAGTGCAGTAAGATATACCATGGATCCACGAAATTTTTTAAATGAAGTTAGAATGTTTCAATTTGAAAAATTATCCTATGACCCCAATACCAACACACAATCTGGAGTAGAGAAAATATTATATGGAACCGAATTTTATGAGCGATTGGTAAGTTATCGAAATGCTTCAGGAGCAGTGATTAATACTGACAGAAAATATTCGGATTTAATATGGGAATCAGCCATTTATTCAGGTGTTAGTCCTTATCATATTGCTTCTAGAATTAAGCAAGAGGTAGGACCTTTTATTAGCCATAACTCCATTAGTGGTACAGTGGCAGGTTTTGAAGGGTTATATAATTTCTACAATATAGGGGCGACCAGTTCTGCAGAACCTTTAGGAGCCATTAAAAACGGATTGCAATTTGCAAAAGATGGAAAAGGAGCATCAGAAGAGGTAAAAGCGAACTTATTTATCCCCTGGAACACACCTCAAAGAGCGATAAAAGGTGGAGCTGTGTTTATTGGAAGTAGTTATATTAATGTTGGACAAAATACACTATACCTACAAAAATTTGATGTAAATGACGACAGAGGAAATGACTTATTTTGGCATCAATACATGACAAATTGTTTAGCACCCTATAGCGAATCAGTAGGAATCTATAATGCATACAAGTCAAACTCCATGCTAGATTCTTCGATTGGGTTTTTAATACCAGTATATGAAAATATGCCAGAATACGCACAAGAAAGTCCCAACATTTCTGCATCTGACTTTCAAAATGATAATACCAAAATGTATCCAGATGTAACAGGAAGTTTAAATGTAAGAAGTGGACCAAGTACGTCATATGAGGTGTTAACCACGATTAATCGAAATGATATAGTGACTAGGATAAAAGTAGGAATTCAAAACGGAGAAAGATGGGATAAAATTAAGTTAAGCAATGGAATGGTAGGATATGTATTTCAAAGTTATTTAAAAGAAGTACAACAACCAAGCATTAGTAAAATACAATTAAGTGTAGATAATACAAGAATTCAAAAAGGAAGTACACAAAATGTAAAAATAACCATTGAACCAAGTGATGCAAGACAAGAGGAGATTGTATGGAGTTCGAGTGACGAAAATGTGTTGAGTGTAGATAATGGTATCATAAGAGCCATAGCAAATGGAAGTGCAACCATAACTGCTAAAACAGCAGATAATCGAGTGAGTGATAGTATTGAAATTACAGTATATACACCAGCTTCAGGAGTTGTTATTTCCAATGAAGAGATTCAATTATTAGTAGGAAATAGCGTAAAACTAACAGCCAATGTAATACCAGAAGATGCAAGTAATAAAAATGTAATATGGGAAAGTGTAGATGAAAGTATTGCAACAGTAGATAGTAGTGGGCACGTAACAGCAATTGCAGTAGGAGAAACACAAATTAGTGTAAAAACACAAGATGGTGGAATGAAAACACAATGTAGAGTAGAGGTAAAAGAATTACCAGAAGGTAGCAATATAGAATTTGCACCAAGTTTAAGAGTAGAAAGTAACCAAATTTCCAACATTGATATTAGTAAATCGAGTGTGCAAGAAATTAAGAAATTAATTACAACCAATTTAAAAATAGAAATGTATAATGTAGAAAATAAATTATTAGAAGATACTGATATCATAGGAACAGGAAGCACATTGGTATTAAAAAATGAACAGCAAGAAGAAGTATTAAAATACACCTTTATTGTATATGGGGATGTAAATGGCGATGGTGAAATTAATGCATTAGATGTATTAATGATACAAAGACATATCTTAGAAATGGAACCATTGCAAGGCATTATGCTAAAAGCCGGAAACATTGCAAAAGATGGGGAAATGCCATCTGCCTTAGATGTATTAAAAATACAAAGGCATATCTTAGAAATAGCAAGTATTAAGCAATAGAAAGGATTGTGGTAAAATGAAGAAAATGAGAATCATGTTAGCAGTAGTAATATTTTTTGCCATATTACTACTAGCCAAACCAACCAAAGCAGCAGGAACGGTTAGCTTATCCGCTAGCAAAGGGAGTGTAACAGTAGGAGAAGAATTTAGTATTACAGTTAGTTTAAATGGGGCAAGTGCAGCCACTTTAACCAGTAGAATTAGTGTAGATACCAGTAAAGTTGATTATGTATCAGGGCCTGGAAATAGTAATTTTACAAATGGAAGAGTGATTTATACTTGGACCGATCCCAATGGAGGTGCGAATCCAATTAGTGGAAATATTGCTACTTTTAAGTTTAGAGCCAAGGCGACTGGAAAGGCAACTTTTGGAGTAAGTGGAGATTTTTTTGATGCTAGTTATACCAACTTAAAACCAGCATTTTCTGGAACAAGTGTAAGTGTAAATCCAAAGCCTACGCCAACTCCTACCCCAGCACCCACACCAGTACCAACACCTGTGCCAACATCAAATCCACCAACTGGTGGAAGTAGTGGCGGAAGTAGCGGTGGAAACAGTGGGGGAAATACAAATCGACCAACCAATACCAATAAACCAAGTAACACGACACCAAATCCAACAAGTAATAATGCCAATTTAAAAGCATTGCATTTGAATGTGGAGGGATTAAGCCCAACCTTTCATAAAAATACAACAACTTACTATTTAACAGTAGCAGATACCATTAATGAAATTGGAGTAACAGCAGAACCAGAAGAAGCAGGAGCTAAGGTTGTAGTAACAGGCAATACAAATTTAGCAATTGGAGTGAACAACATTAAAATTGTGGTAACAGCACCAGATAATAAAACAACTAAGACATATACGGTTCAGGTAACAAAAACAGACAATCCAGATAATGCAAATGCAAATTTATTAAATTTAGCAGTAGAAAATGCTATATTAGAACCAGAATTTAATCCTGATGTAATGGAATATCGAATACAAGTAGGAAGTGAGCAAGAAAGTTTAAATGTATTAGCTGTGCCACAAATAGAAGGAGTAAGTGTAGTAATAGAAGGAAAAGACAATTTACAATTTGGAGAAAATACAATTACAATTACAGTAACAGCAAAGGATGGGATAACGGTTAAAACGTATACAATAGTAGCTTATCGAAAAACAGTAGAAGAAGAACAAGCAGAAATTATGCTACTAGAGGAAGAGAGGCAAGACGAACCCAATGTAGTAGAAGCAGATAACTGGGATGCAGGAACCATTATTTATTCGGTTATTGTTTTAGCTAGTGTTGGTGGCGTGATTTATATGATTGTAAGAAAGTATATAAAAGAAAGTAAAATAAAATAAAACAAATCGGATAGAGCATTTTGCCTATCCGATTATTTTACTAATACCAATACAAATTAATAAAATGCCAGAAAGTATATTCCAGATATTTTCTGGTATTTTGCAAACAGAAGCAATACGAACTCCTAAAAATCGCCCAATGGATAAGAAAAAGAGTTGAAATAGGGCAACCAAAAGAGGAAAAATGGCAGAGTTAAAACCAATGACACTACTACAAATTCCTACACAAATGGAATCAAGGGATAAAGCAATACCAAGGTAAAGTGCTTCTTTTACATCAATTTTCTTAGAACAATCTAAGTCAGAGGAAATGGGATTACGAATAATTTGAATGGTAATTCCCAAAAATTTTATAAAAAATTGATAGATTTTTTCTTCGGATTGTTTGGGATAAGTGATATTTTTTGTGTGATTGAAAGACTGATAAATAATCCATAATCCCATACCTACCAAAAGAAGGCTACCAATTAAATTGGTAAAGTAAGAAGGTAAAATTTGGTTTAAAATATTACCAAAACAAAGAGAAAGACCAGTAATGGTAATAGAGAGGAAAAACAATATTATTTTAGCAGATTTGGAGATAATGGTATTTTTTAATCCATATGTAATACCAATACCAAAAGAATCGATGCTTACAGATAATGCTAAAATAAGATAGTTAAATAACATAAAATCACCTCATCATTATAGTATGAAAAGAAATAGAA
>CAOJXM010000134.1 GCA_948465625.1 uncultured Clostridium sp.
AGCAGATGCAGCAAGAGGAAAAATATTCACCAAATTAGGTAGAGAATTACTAATTGCCGTAAAACAAGGGGGACCAGATCCTGCAGGAAACTCAAAATTAAAAGATGTTATTGCAAAATGTAAAGCAGCCAATATGCCAAACGACACCATCAACAATGCAATTAAGAAAGCATCTGGAGCAGGTAGCTCAGAAAATTATGAAGAAATTGTATATGAGGGATATGGACCAAATGGAATTGCGGTTATTGTAGAAGCAAGTACCGATAATCGAAATAGAACAGCAGCAGATGTAAGGCATGTTTTTGATAAAGCAGGTGGAAACTTAGGCACAACAGGGTGTGTATCATATTTATTTGAAAGAAAAGGTGTAATTGTAATCGAAAAAGAAAGTACCACTATGTCAGAAGATGACTTAATGTTACTTGCATTAGATAGTGGAGCAGAGGATTTTGCAGTAGAGGAAGAATGCTATGAAATTACTACTTCTGCTGAGGACTTTTCAACAGTAAGAGAAGAGTTAGAAAAACAAGGCTTATCTTTTGTAGAAGCAGAAGTACAAATGGTACCAACTACTTATATTCAATTAGACGAGCATGGTCAAGAAAAAATGGAAAGACTACTAGAACGACTAGATGAATTAGATGATGTTATGAATGTATACCATAACTGGGAAGAATAAAATTTAATAAAAATAGTTCTAAAATCAAAACTATAGCATATATATTAATATATGTTATAGTTTTTTATTGTATAAAGAAAAATCAAAGAATTTCTCTTTTATAGGGGGACAACCAATGAATCAGATAAACGAAATTTTAAAGTTCTTTCCCAAAAGAATTGCAACCCAAATCAATCAAAAAATGATAGAAGAAAATATTACCTATGCGATATTAGAAGAAATTAGAATTCGAAACGATAGACCCATTTTATTAAAACAGATTCGAGGGGAATGTATATTAGAAACAACGAAAGTATCAGCAGAAGAAATATTAGAAACTTTGCAAGCAATTTGCAATAATTCTATTTACTCGTATCAAAATCAAATTTGTAATGGATATATTACATTAGTAGGTGGTCATCGAGTAGGGATTACAGGAAATGTGGTAATAACAGATGCAAAGGTAAGTAATATTAACTACATATCAAGTCTAAACTTTAGAATTTCAAAGCAAATCATAGGGGCAAGTAACAAAATATTGAAATACTTATTAAATCCAGAAGATAATAGCCTATATAATACATTAATTGTTTCACCACCAGGAATAGGAAAAACTACTATGTTAAGAGATATTGTACGAAAGATTAGCAATGGTATCGAATCGATTCAACTAAAAGGGGTAAATGTTGGATTGGTAGATGAAAGAGGCGAAATCGCAGCAATGTATAAAGGAATACCACAAAATGACATTGGAATAAGAACAGATGTAATTGATAATATACCCAAGTCATTGGGGATGAAAATGCTAATACGTTCAATGGCACCACAAGTTATTGTAGCAGACGAAATTGGAAGCAAAGAAGATGTAGAGGCAATTCACTATGCAATGTGCTGTGGGATTAAAGGGATTTTTACCATTCATGGAGACTGTATCAATGATATTGCCATGAATCCAGAAATCAAGAAATTAATTGATTTACATGTATTTGAAAGAATTATTTTTTTAGATAAAAAAGTAAAGGGAGACATTAGTAGTGTTTATAGCTTAAATAAAATAAATCTAGAGTATAGTTTATTGTAAAGGGGGAAGAAAATGTTAGTTTTAAAATGGTTTATGTTATGTGCTCTATTTGGAGGAATTGCGTATTTGGGCAGAAATATGTCAAATCAATATCAAACAAGGGTAAATAACTTAAAAGAAATGAGAGGGAGTCTTAATATGTTGCAAACAAAAATAAAATATACCTATATGCCATTACCAGATATTTTTGAAGAAATTGCTAGTAGTTGCAGTTTGGCAGTGGCAAATATATTTAATAAGGCAAGGGAAAAAATGCAACGAGTCACAGCAGGACAAGCATGGGAAGAAGCGGTAGAAGAAGCAAAAAATACAGGATTTCAGCAAGAAGATAACAATACCATAAAGGCATTAGGGAAATTACTGGGAAAAACAGATGCAGAAGGACAAATAAGTGAAATTGAACTGGTACAAGTATTTTTGGAAACACAAATTCAAAAGGCAGAGGAAGAATGTCAGAAAAATCAAAAACTTTATAAAACATTAGGAGTAGTAGGCGGTTTAGGAATGGTTATTTTATTAGCATAATAAGGAGGAAGGTATGGATATTAATTTACTATTTAAAATTGCAGCAATTGGAATATTGGTTGCTGTATTACATCAAGTATTAGTAAGAGCCGGAGGAGAAGACCAAGCGATGATGACAACATTAGCAGGACTTGTTATTGTACTTACTATGGTAATTAAAGAAATCAGTGTATTATTTGACACAGTAAGAACCATATTTAGCTTGTAAGGAGAGTTGCTATGGATATTATTAAGATAATTGGTGTAGGTTTTGTTGCTGTTATTATTGCAATTATTTTAAAACAATATAAGCCAGAATATGCAATTTACGTAAGTATTCTAGCAGGAGGCCTTATCTTGCTTTTTAGTATGGATAAGTTAGCAGGTATCATTCAGTTATTAAATAATTTAGCAAATAGCAGTATGCTAAACAGCCAGTTTTTGGCTATTCTAATTAAAATTACAGGTATTGCATTTTTAACGGAGTATGCCGTTAGTGTCTGTAAAGATGCTGGAGAAACTGCAATTGCAAGTAAAGTGGATTTAGGGGGGAAGGTCATTATTATTGCTATTTCGGTGCCAATTATTTCAGCTTTGCTAGAAACAGTAGTAAAAATTTTGCCCTAAGGTTAAATTGAAGAAGCGTCCCATTTGGTCCAATTTGGACCAAAAAGAACCGTCCCTAATGGGGACATGGAGGTGATTGTATAAAAAGTGTGAGGAAGATAGTTGGTGTGTTTGTTGTTTGTTTAACTTTGTTTTTGTGTTTACCAATTCATACTTGTGCAACAGAGGAAATTTTGGAGGCACAGCAAGAGAGTTTGAATATTAAGGGATTTATTACACAGGCAAACCAATATACAAAAGATGTTTTTGAAGAGATTGATTTTGGAGAGTTTTTGAGTGATACCATTACAGGTAAAGTAAATAATAAGCCAATTATCAATGGTATTTTAGGATTGCTTGGAAAAGAAGTGGTTCAAACGATTCGAATTATGGGAAGTATTATTCTGGTTATTGTAATTCATAGTGTGCTTAAAAGTGTAAGTGAAAGCTTAGAGAATAAAGGAGTTTCACAAATTACTTATTACGTACAATACATATTGATTGTAACCTTAGTTATGCTTAATTTCTCAGATATTGTTAATTTGGTTAAGGGTACAATTCAAAATTTGGTAGGTTTTTCTTATACGTTACTTCCAATTTTGACAACACTTATGGTTACAACAGGTAATATTACTTCTGCTAATGTGATACAACCAATTTTACTGTTTTTAATTACTTTTATTGGTAATATTATTACAACAATTATTATTCCAATTGTGTTGGTTTCGACAGCATTAACAATTGTTTCTAAGGTTTCGGACAAGGTTCAAATTGATAAATTATCAAAGTTTTTTAATAGTGGAGTGGTCTGGTCTTTAGGAGTGATTTTAACCATATTTGTTGGTTTGCTATCAGTAGAAGGTACACTTTCTAGTAGTGTAGATGGTGTAACAGCTAAAACAGCAAAAGCGGCAGTTTCTAATTTTATACCAGTAGTTGGTAAAATTTTAGGAGATGCAGTGGATACCGTAATTGGTTGTGGGAATATCTTAAAAAATGCGGTAGGAATTGTTGGTGTTGTTGTAATTATAGGGATTTGCATTTTGCCTATTATTAAAATTACGATTTTAATGGCAACGTATTACCTCGCCTCGGCAGTTTGTCAGCCAATTGCAGATGAGAAGGTTGTCTCTTTATTAGGCAAGATTGGTGATACATTTAAGCTATTACTAGCAATTTTAATA
>CAOJXM010000135.1 GCA_948465625.1 uncultured Clostridium sp.
CTTCTAAAATCATTCCTAAATTGGATTGGGTAGAAAGGAAATTTCCAATGGAATATACAATTAATACATTCTTTCCTTCTTCTGTTTGCCTTACCTCCATGCTTTCTACTTGATTTGGATGTGTTCCAATAATAATGTCTGCTCCATTTTCTACTAAAAAGTTTGCCATTTCTTTTTGTTCTTCTGTAACAGTAAAATTCTTAGAAGTTTGCCAATGCATGGTAACACAAACAAAATCTGCTCCTTCCTGCCTCATACTTTCCATATCTTGCTTGATTTGCTCGTTATCTGTTAGATTAATATAGCTTTTGTGTTCTTCTGTTATTTCTTTTACCTCATTTAAACCATAGGTATAGTTTAAAAAAGCAATTTTTATTCCTCTTACTTCTTTTATCACATAGCTTGTTGTTTCTGGTGTTTTTATTCCTGCTGATTCTATTTCCATTTCGTTTAATGCATTTTTTGTATTGACTACCCCATCTACTCCATAATTAAAACTATGGTTACTTGCCATATTTGCAACCGAAACACCTATTTCTTTTAAGTCTTTTGCTAGTTCTCTTGGGGAATTATATTTACTACCACCAGTATAGTGATTATCATAAAAATTGGTTTCTAGATTCGCTAGCGCAAAATCTGCATTTTTTGCATATTCTGCTACTTGTTCAAATATACTTGTATATTGATATGTCCCATTTTCTTTATTGTAAGCAGATTTATTTAATTCATCACTACATAAGATATTTCCTAATATCGTCATATTCACTCTACTTCTTTTGGTAATTGGTGTACTTTCTTCTATTTCTGGTTCTTCATTTAAAATCATAGCTATGATTTCTTGTCGTTCTTGTTCTTTTTTTTGTGCTACTCTTTTTGCGTGTTCTGCTCGTATTACTAATAAAACAGTGGCTACTGCTACGATACAAATTAATGTAATCATCCAATATTTAAAATTATCCTTGGTTATGATTCGATTTTTTCTAAATTTTCTTCTGGTTCTTGCCATATTTTTCCCTCTCTTATTCTTCTGTTTTTTCCTATTTTATTTTACTAAATTTCACTAAATTTTTCAATTGTTTTTGTTTAAATTGACTATCTTTTATTTATTGGGTATAATCTAAAGAAAAAAGATAAAGGAGTGATTCTATGACACCACATAATGAAGCAAAGTTTGGTGAAATTGCCAAAACTGTTTTAATGCCAGGTGACCCCTTGCGTGCTAAATTAATTGCTGATACCTATCTTGAAAATGTAAAATTAGTAAATAGTGTTCGTAATATCTTTGCCTACACTGGAACTTACAAGGGAAAAGAAATTAGTGTTATGGCTTCTGGAATGGGTATGCCTAGTATGGGAATTTATTGTTATGAATTATACAAAGTTTATGGAGTGGAAAACATTATTCGATTGGGTTCTTGTGGAGCCTATATTCCCGATTTGCAATTACTAGACTTAATTTTAGTTGAACAAACTTATACAGAAAGCAATTTTGCTCTAACCCTAAATAATGAAAATACTAAAATTGCCTCTGCTGATGCCTTACTTAATAGTATCATTGAAGATACAGCAAAAGAAATGGCTATTGCTTATGTAAAAGGAACGACCTTATGTAGCGATTGCTTTGACTATTATATGAGTGATATTTCTAAATTGTTTGAAAGAGCCCCAAAAGACATTCAAATTATTGGTGCAGAAATGGAAGCTTTTGCCCTGTTCTATACAGCTAAAATGTTAAACAAAAAAGCTGCTTGCTTACTTTCTGTTGTTGATTCTCACTTTCATAAAACAGAGCTTTCTAGCGAGCAAAGGCAAAATGCATTGCAAGACATGATAAAATTAGGACTAGAAACTGCCATAAAATTGTAAGAAAGTATTGATTTTTGGTTTTATTTACAGTATAGTAATAGAAGTTAATTTTAATAAAAGGAGATTTTAGATATGGAAAATAAAGTACTCATTTTTGGACACAAAAATCCAGATACAGATTCTATTTGTTCTGCCTTAGTAGAAGAAAAATTAGATACCTTAAATGGTTGGGACGTAGAAGCTGTTCGATTAGGAAATATTAATAAAGAAACACAATTTGTATTGGACTATTTAGATATCCAAGCCCCTCGCTTAATTGAACAAGTGGAAGAAGGACAATCTGTTATTCTAGTAGACCACAACGAATTTTCTCAAAGTGTAGCTGGAATTGAAAAAGCAAAAATAGAATCTGTAGTAGACCATCATAGAATTGCTAATTTTGAAACTGCTGAACCATTATATTATTTAGCTAAACCATATGGTTGTACTTGTACCATTTTATTTGAAGAAGCAAAACGAATGAACTTACCAATCGAAAAGAAAGAAGCTACGCTTATGCTAAGTGCTATTCTTTCTGATACTTTATTATTTAAGTCACCAACCTGTACCAAATATGACAAAGATGCTGCTGAAAGCTTAGCAAAAATTGCTAATATTGATATTCCTTCTTATGGTATGGACATGTTAAAAGCTGGAACTGACCTTAGCGATTTTACTTTTGAACAATTAATTAATATCGACTCAAAAGAATTTGTTGTAAATGATTTTAAAATGCAAATTGCTCAAGTAAATACTGCTTCTATCGAAGATGTTTTAAAAAATCAAGTAGAAATAGAAAAAGAAATGGAGCAAGTAATTTCTGCTAATAATAGTAACTTATTTGTGTTCCTAATTACCGATATTATTAATAGCAACTCACAAGCAATTGTTTTAGGAAATCGTATTGATGTATTTGAAAAAGCCTTTGGTGTAACTCTAGAAAATCATACTGCCTTATTAACTGGTGTTGTTTCTAGAAAAAAACAAGTTGTACCAGTTTTAAGTAGTAATATTTAGTTTTTGAACTCTCTTATCCCAAGAGAGTTCTTTTTACTATACAACAAGGTTAAGTTACCTTGGGTTGTGTCAATTGCGAAGCAATTATCTACCTGTGGCGAATCCACTTTTCTTATAGCAATGGTACTCTTTTTCTTCTGCAAATATCATCAAGTTCAATAAAATGCCTATCGTATTCTGCAAATTTCTTTTGACAAACTTGTTTTATAATGTCACCATTTTCTTTATTATATTCGGCAAGTTCTTTTACTTCTTGTAACTGTTTGCTTAAGTTATCAATCTTTACCTCTAGTTGCTGTTTTACACCTAGTATCTCTTGATGTAATTCTGTTCTTACACCTTGGATTTCTTCGTGTAGTTCTTGCCTTACACCCTGAATTTCTTCTTGTAGCTCTCGTTTTACACCTTGAATTTCCTCGTGTAATTCTTGTCTCACTGCTTGAATTTCCTCGTGTAACTCTTGTCTCACTGCTTGGATTTCCTCGTGTAACTCTTGTCTCACTGCTTGGATTTCCTCACGTAGTTCTTGTTTTACTGCTTGAATTTCTTCATGTAACTCTTGTCTTACATTTTCTATTTTTGTATCTAATCTAGCAAAACCTTCCTTCATTTGTTCTTGCATATCCTCTTGCTTATCTTTAATATTAATGATTTCTAATAATATTTTGTTTAAGATTGTTTCCTCTGCCATAGTCGTTATCACCTCTATTCTTTTTTAAATTGGAAATTTGGTTAAGATTTAATATATAAAAAAACTTGTATTGAAAAAATTTACTTTCTCATTTTACTACAAGTTTTTACAAATTGCAAGAAAAACTTTCCGACCTTTTTCGACATTTTGTCAATTATTTTTCTATCTTATCAATTCTTTCTTTTTCTTAATCTTCCTGCATTAACTTTTCTAATTCTTCCTTTGAAAAACGATACTTTTTATTGCAAAAATGACAAATTGTTTCTATCTCTTCTTGCTCCTTTATGATATTTTGTAACTCTTCTTTTCCCAATGAAATAATTCCTCTTTCAAACTTTTCTTTATTACAATTGCACTCGTATACTGGTATAATATTTTCCTCTACTATTTTTACCTCTTCATCTTGTGTTACTATTTTTGCAATTTCTTCTAAAGATAAATATTCATCTAGAATATTGCTAATTGG
>CAOJXM010000136.1 GCA_948465625.1 uncultured Clostridium sp.
TGCTTTGGATTCTTCTGTTCCATCTGGTTTTTGAATGGTTTTGATAATGGTTGGATTTACTTTTTTGCCACCATTTACTAAGATGCTTGCATATTTTGCCATTTGTAATGGGGTAAAAGCATTGTTATGTTGTCCAATCGCTGCTGATAGGGTATTTCCTGGATACCATGGCTTTCCTTCTTCTCTATGACTTAATTTTCCACTTTTTTCTTCTGTTAACTCAATTCCTGTTTTATTGCCTAATCCAAAATAGCGTGAATATTTTTCTAATACATCAATTCCAATTCGATTTCCTACATCATAGAAAAAATAGTTACAAGAATGTTGGATTGCTTGTGATACATTTAACCAACCATGCCCTCTTTTTTTACTATTCCATAGCCAACAAGCTGGTGAAGTATTCGGTACCCCTTTATATTGTCCTACATCGTTTATTTTGGTGGTTGTTGTAATGGCTCCTGTTTCTAATCCTGCTGTTGCTGTTACCATTTTGTAAATCGAACCTGGTGGATATTCTCCTGCAATGGCTTTGTTCATCAATGGTTTTGCTGGGTCATCACGGTATGCAATCCAATCTGCATTGGATATTCCACCCACAAATTTGTTGGGGTCCATGGTTGGATAAGATGCCATAGCTAATACTTCTCCTGTTTTTACATTCATCACTACCATGGCTCCTGCATTGGTTGGAAATGTTTCTGAAAATCCTCCAGATGCAATTTTTTGTATGTTATTTTTTAAAGCTTCTTCTGTAACTGCTTGTAAATTGGCATCAATGGTTAATACTACATCCGAACCTGCAATTGCCTCTTTTGATATATATTCGTCTGTAATGGTTCCATCTACTGCCATATCAATTTGTTTAATTCCATCGGTTCCTTTTAAATATTTTTCGAATGTTTTTTCTACCCCACTTTTTCCATAAATATCGTTTTGGGTATATCCGTTTTCTTTTTCTTTCTCGTATTCATCTTTTGTAATTTGGTTTGCATATCCTAAAATGTGTCCTGCTAAGGTTCCTTTGGGATAAGTTCTGATTGGCTCTACTAATGGCGTAATTCCTGGAAATTCATCATTTTTCTCCCAAAAGATATGGTTGCTTTGCATACTAATATTGGTTGCAATTCTAACAGATTTCGTAGAACTGTATCCTTCTTGTGAGATTTGGTATCGGATTGCTATGATTTTTCGTACTTCTTGTACATTTTCGTTTTTGATTTTGTATTTTTCTTTAAAAAAATCAAAACATTGCTCTACTGTAGCATCTTCTTGTATCTTGTTTGCTTTTTTCCAACTGATTTGTCTTTCTTCTGACATGTTAAAGGCAAATGGTTCTACGGTAATGGGAAAATTATCGACATAGCTATCTTGGTTTTGCTCTAATACATTTACCATTTTTAAAATGGTATTGTTTAATGTGTCATTATCAATTTTGCTTTTATACAATTCAACAGAATAACCAGTTTTGGTTCCTGCTAATTCGATACCAGAACGGTCTTTAATCCCTCCTCTTGCTGCTTTTAGTATACTTTCTCTCGTTAATCTGGTATTTGATGTTTCTCGATATTCTTTACCATGTACAATTTGCAGGTTAAACAGTTGTACTAATAGCACAATTCCAATTATATAGATAAAGGTAGTAACAATGTTATATCGCAATCGAATATTGGGTAATTTATTGGCTGTTTTCAAATCGTTCACTTCCCTTTCTTACTTTTAAAAATATCGCGTTAGAATTCTAGTTCCTTTGGATTCTTCTTCTACATAATGCCCTACCATTTTCATGATTGGATATAAGATAATGGTTAATAATACATGATAGCCAATTTCAATGGCTAATATTTTAATAAATCCTGCTATTTCCAAACCTGTTCTTGCTGGTAGCATAAGGAGTAAGTATCTGCCTGCCTCATACAAAAAAGTGGCACCAACAATCATTAATATAATGGTTAATTTGCTTTCTTTGGAAAAGTTTTTATCAAAATAAATTCCTAATATTGCAATAATGCCAAATAGTATGGCTGATATTCCTATTCGTTTTCCCATTAGTGCATCTAAAATAATACCTGCTAAAATGGAAAAAGGAATACTAATGTTTTTTCTTGCAAATAGGGCTACAAATACTATTAAAATTACAAAAAGATTGGGTTGAACCCCTGCTATGGTAAACCAAGAAAAGAAGTTTACTTGTAAAAAGTAAATGAATAGAAAGGTTACAATAATGCAAATCGTAATCAATGTATTTTTCACTTTTTACCTCCTTCTACTGATTGGTAATAACCAATACGGTTTCTACTTTTTTAAAATCAACTGCAGGTGTTACTACAATGTAGCGGTCTGTTACATTTTTGGTGTTTTCGATACTTTTAATGGTTCCTACTACAATTCCTTTTGGATAAATTCCACCCATTCCTGATGTTTCTAATTTATCTCCTAATACTAAGTTTGCTTCGGTTGGTATATAACTTCCTTTTAAAACGGTTTTATCTTCTAAGGTTCCTTTGCAAATAATGGCATCTCTTGAACTAGCTAGCACGGTGCTAACTGTACTAGAGGTATCTAATATGGTTTGTACTTTTGCTGTACGTTCGGTTACAGAGATAACATAGCCTACTAATCCTTTTTCTGAAATAACGGTCATTCCTGGTTCTATTCCATCCTTTTTTCCTATGTTGATGACAAAGATACTACTATAGTTGCTAATATCTTTGTTGATGATATAGGCTGGTTTTGTTTTGTAATCTGCATATTGTTCTGAAAGTGCTACATATTCTTTTAGTGTTGCATTTTCTGATTTGATGATTTCTAGTTCTCTTAGACTTTTTTCTAGTTCTGAATTTTTTTCTTTTAATTCTTCATTTTCTTTTTTTAGGTTATTGATATCGGAAAAAAAAGTATTGTTTCCAGATATTTTGTTTTTTAGGTAAGTAAGCCCATTTTGTACAGGCATCACAATACTAGCTAATGCATTTTCAATATGAGACATGCTTTGAATGTTCATATTGGATAAGATGACTAATAAAATTAATATGATAATTGTGATAATAATTCCCACAATTCCTGTTTTTTTTCGATACATAGGCTTTTCTCCTTTTTATCTTCTTCTTGCATTGGTAAGCACATTTTTTAATCGGTCTAAGTCTTCTAGGGTTTTACTGGTTCCTTTTACGACACAGTCTAATGGCTCTTCTGCTATATAGACTGGCATTCCTGTTTTTTGACTTAGTAATTTGTCTAGGTTTTTGATAAGTGCTCCTCCCCCTGCTAATACAATTCCTTTTTCCATAATGTCTGATGCTAATTCTGGTGGTGTTTTTTCTAAGGTTAATTTAACAATATCAATGATTTCGGCAATGGAAGTTCTCATGGCTTCTTCTACTTGTTCTGAGGTAATGACTTCATTACGTGGTAGTCCATTGCTTAAGTCCCTTCCTCTTACTTCTCTTTCCATTTGTGTCATTAGAGGAAGTGCACAACCAATTTCTTTTTTGATTTCTTCTGCTGTGGTATCTCCAATGGCTAGATTTAATTCTTTTTTTACATAGTTTACAATGTCATTGTCTAAGTCATCTCCTGCTACTCTTAAGGAATTGCTAACAACAATTCCGCCTAGGGATACGACTGCTACTTCTGTGGTTCCTCCTCCAATGTCTACAATGATGCTTCCACTTGGTTCTTCTACTTCTAGATTGGCTCCAATGGCTGCTGCCATTGGCTCTTCAATTAAATATACTTCTTTGGCTCCTGCTTGTAATACCGAACTTTGTACGGCTCTTTCTTCTACTTCGGTAATGCCAGAAGGTACTCCTACTACAACTCTTGGTTTTCCTACATTATATCGTTTGCATACTTTTGCTAGTATGTTTTTTAACATGAGTTGTGTTGCGGTAAAGTCTGCTATGACACCATCTTTCATTGGTCTAACGGCTTTGATTCGTTCTGGTGTTCTTCCTAACATTTCTTTTGCCTCTACTCCTGTTGCTACAATTTCTCCACTTCT
>CAOJXM010000137.1 GCA_948465625.1 uncultured Clostridium sp.
ACCATTAATTTCTGGTGGATTATCAGGTCAAACAACAGAAATTAAAATTCATGCAGACCATATGGTAAGAACAAGAGAAAAATTAAATAAAATCTTAAGTGATCGAACAGGTCAATCATTAGAAGTAATTATGAAAGATACCGAAAGAGATAACTATATGACAGCACAAGAAGCATTAAATTATGGATTAATTGATGGTATTATGGAAAAAAGGGCATAACATAAGAGAAAGGAAAGAAATTTTAGGAGGGAATTATGGCAAAAAATCAGAATGAAAAAAGCATAAAATGTTCGTTTTGCGGAAAACCACAAGAAAGTGTAAAAAGAATTATAGCAGGGCCTGGAGTTTACATCTGTGATGAATGTGTTGCACTTTGTAAAAACATAGTAGATGAAGAATACTACGATGATGAAGAAATGGAAGAAAAAGTAGAAGGATTACGCCTACTAAAACCAGAAGAGATTAAAAAAATATTAGATGACTATGTGATTGGGCAAGAAGAAGCAAAAAAAACATTAGCAGTTGCGGTGTATAATCATTATAAACGAATTAACAATGAAGAGATAATTGATGATGTAGAAATTCAAAAAAGTAATGTTCTATTATTGGGTCCAACTGGTTCTGGAAAAACATTATTGGCACAAACTTTGGCAAGAATTTTAAATGTACCATTTGCCATAGCAGATGCAACAACATTAACAGAAGCAGGATATGTAGGAGAAGATGTAGAAAATATTTTATTAAAGTTAATTCAATCAGCTGATTATGATATTGAATTAGCAGAAAAAGGAATTATTTATATTGATGAAATCGATAAAATTTCTAGAAAATCAGAAAATCCATCTATCACTAGAGATGTAAGTGGAGAAGGAGTACAACAAGCACTTTTAAAAATTGTAGAAGGAACGGTTGCATCTGTCCCACCACAAGGGGGAAGAAAGCATCCACATCAAGAATTTTTACAAATTAACACCCAAAACATTTTATTTATTTGTGGAGGGGCATTTGAAGGGTTAGACAAAATTGTAAATGACAGAGTGGGTAAAAAGTCAATTGGATTTGGTGCTAAAATAGAAAGCAAAAAAGAAATTGATAAATCAGCAGTTTATCAAGAACTATTGCCACAAGATTTATTAAAGTTTGGTTTAATACCAGAGTTTGTAGGAAGATTACCAATTGTAGCAACACTAAAAGAATTAGACAGAGAAACTTTGGTAAAAATTGTAACAGAACCAAAAAATGCATTGGTAAAACAATACAAAAAACTGTTAGAATTAGATGATGTAGAATTAGAATTTGATAGAGAAGCTCTAAATCTAATTGTTGATAAAGCAATAGATAGAAACACTGGAGCAAGGGGACTTCGTTCGATTATAGAAGAAATTATGAGGGATATCATGTTTGAGATTCCATCTAATCCAAAAATAGAAAAGTGTATTATTACCAAAGAAACAGTAGAAGGAAAAGGAAAACCAGAAATTATTATAAATGAAAATAAAAAGGTTTCAAAAAAACCAGTCAAAAAGAAAAAAGTTTCAACCAGTAAGAAAAATGAAACAGCATAGTGTTAAAAATAGCAAGATTTCTTGCTATTTTTTTGATTGTGTAGTACAATAACAAAAAAAGAAAGAGGATAAAAATATGGCAGAATTTAAATCAGGATTTGTTTGTATACTAGGTAGAACGAATGTAGGAAAATCTACTTTAATGAATGCATTAGTAGGAGAAAAAGTAGCAATTATGGCAAATAAGCCACAAACGACAAGAACGGCAATTCGAGCAATCGTAAATCGTAAGGATTCTCAAATTATATTTATCGATACACCAGGAATTCATAAACCAAAAACGAAGTTGGGGAATATTATGATAGAAACGGCAATGGGAAGTATAGCAGATGTAGATGTACTATTATTCTTAATTGAGGCGACCAGTGAAACAATTGGAAAAGGCGATCGAATTATTTTAGACAAAATAAAAGAAAGTCATAAAAAAACCATTTTAATTATTAATAAAATTGACTTAGTTAAAAGGGAAAAATTACTAGAATTAATAGAAACTTATGCAAAAGAATATGATTTTGAAGCAGTCATTCCGATTTCTGCCTTAAAAAATAATCATACCCAAGAAGTATTAGAAGAAATTGAAAAATTGCTAAAACCAGGTCCTGCTTATTATGATATAGACGAATATACTGACCAAACAGCAAGACAATTAGTAGCAGAAGTGATTCGAGAAAAAGCTTTAAAATTGTTACAAGACGAAGTCCCTCATGGCTTATATGTAGAAATTGAAAAAATGGAATTGAGAACCAATCGAAACCAAGAAGAGATATATGATGTAGAAGCAATCATTTATTGCCTAAGAGATTCTCATAAAGGTATTATTATAGGGAAAAATGGGCAAATGCTGAAACGAATTGGAACCTATGCAAGACATGATTTAGAAGAAATGTTAGCAACCAAAATCAATTTAAAAACTTGGGTAAAAGTAAATCAAGATTGGCAAGACAAAGATTCGATTATAAAAAACTTTAAATTAAATTAAAAATGTATAAAAATTACAAAAATGCAAAAGATAGAAGTGAGGAGATGATTTATATGTTAAAACAGATGGCGTGGAATACTTTTAAACAAACAGGAAATATAAATACATTTCTAGAGTTAATAGAACTTCAAAATATAGAGAAAAATAGAAATAGTAATGGTGAAATAAATGGGAACAATCAAGACAAAGGGAATTATTATACAGGAAAATAATATGGGAGATTATGATAAAATGTTAACGATGTTAACTCCAGGAAATGGAAAGATTAGTTGTGTAGCAAAAGGGGCAAGAAGACCAAAGAGTGCCCTTCTTGCAGGCACACAATTTTTGTGTTTTGGAGATTATATGTTATATGAAGGAAGCAGTACATACCATATAAATTCTTGCGAAACAATTGAGGTATTTTACAACTTACGAATTGATTTGGATAAATTAAATGGTGCAGTGGAAATGAGTAAGTTAGTATCGAGTGTTACGAATGAAAATGAAAATAGTTTTGAAATTTTACAACTATTTTTAAATTCGTTATTTACGTTATCAGAAACGGATAAAAATATAGATTTGATTTTAGCTATTTTTAAACTTCGCTTAGCCAGTATTATCGGATTTCGACCAGATGTAAAAGGTTGTAGAAGTTGTAAGACACAAGAAGATTTAATTTACTTTAGCTTTAAAGAAAGTGGGTTTAAATGTGGTATTTGTGCAAAACAAGATAAAAGTACCATGCAAATTTCAACAGCAACAATGGATGCGATTAAATACATTGTATTAGCACCAGCCAAAAAGTTATTTTCCTTTAATATACCAGACAATTGCATAAAAGAACTGAGCATTTTAGCCAAAATATATTTAGAAAACAAAATTGTGTATATTTAGCAAAAAAATATTGCTATTTTTGGAAAATTAGGATAAAATAAATACGATTTTACAGGAGGTAAACATGATAACATTAGAAGATGTTAAAAAAAATGAGGAAGTACAAGCCTTAATACAAGGTACACAAAAACATTTAAAAGCATTGGGATATACAGAACATTCAACAAGACATGTTAGCATTGTATCCAACCGAGCTGCACGAATTTTGGAAACATTTGATTATCCACAAGACCGAATTGAACTTGCTAAAATTGCAGGATATTTGCACGATATTGGAAATTGTGTGAACCGAGTAGACCATGCACAGTCTGGTGCAATCCTTGCTTATAACATATTAAAAGAAATGGGGATGCCACATGAAGACCGAACAGAGATTATGATGGCAATTGGAAACCATGATGAAGGAACTGGTACAGCAGTAAGCGATATATCAGCAGCTTTAATATTAGCTGATAAATCAGATGTGCATAGAGATAGGGTAATTAATACGAATGTATCTACTTTTGGGATTCATGATAAAGTAAATTATGCAGTGACGGATGCACAATTAGATTTAAACAAAGAAAAAAGAATTGTTC
>CAOJXM010000138.1 GCA_948465625.1 uncultured Clostridium sp.
CAAACGACTACTTTTTGTGAGGGAAAAAGGAGACAGGTTCAGGGGAATGGACCTATCTCCTTTTAAAAAATTTACACAATGAACACAAAAGTAGGTTTACATATTGTAAAAAATTTGATAAAATACGATGTTAGAAAAAGTGAAAAAAGAGGGAATTATGGGAGAAAAAGAAGAAAATAAAATTAGTATTTGGCGAATCCTTGCCTACTTTATTATCTATAGTGTAGTTGGATGTATCATAGAAACTCTATTTGGGTTAGTTACCAAAGGAGTAATAGAAAGCAGAAGAAGTTCATTATATATACCAGTGTGTTGTATTTATGGAATTGGTGCTGTTATTATGATACTGGGATTACAACGCTTTAAGAAAAATAATTATACTTTATTTGTGGGAGGATTTGTAATCGGTTCGATACTAGAATATGTCATTAGTTTAATAGGAGAGTTTATTTTCCATATTAAATGGTGGGATTATTCGGACATGGCATTTAACATCAATGGTAGAATTTGTATTGCCTTTTCTTTCTTTTGGGGAATTTTAGCTATTTATTTAATGTCGCATTTTAATCCAATTGTTGATAGGTTAATAAAAAGGATAAAAGAAAAGGTGCCAATCAAAGTATTAAAGACAGCAGTAATAATGGGAATACTAGCTATTTTTGTAGATTTTTTGATTTCTAGTTTTGCATTAAAGATGTTCTTTACTCGATTAGTAGCAACATATAATTTAGAGTTGCAAACTTATGATGAATATATTTTGGAATGTGTAGAATTGTATAAAAACGAAGAGATAAAAAACTTTACGATGAAATATTTTTCAGATGAAAAAATGTTAAAAGCATATCCGAATATCAAATTAACAGGAAAAGATGGAGAGATTATTTTTGTAAGAGATGTATTAAATAATATACAACCATATTATTTAAAAATCTTTACATCAAGACATAGCAAATAAAGAAAGGATGTTGAACAATGTTTTCAAAATTTAGTGTAAAAAAGCCATATACAGTATTTGTGGCAGTGATTTTAATTATTTTATTAGGGGTTATTTCTTTTATGAATATGACCACTGATTTGTTACCCAAAATGGATTTACCCTATGCCATTATTATGACCACCTATGTGGGAGCTAGTCCAGAAAAAGTAGAAACAACAGTTACCAAACCAGTAGAACAATCTATGGCAACAGTAAGTAATATTAAAAATGTATCTTCGATATCAAGTGAGAATTCATCTGTAGTTATTCTAGAATTTACCAATGATGTAAATATGGATTCTGCTTTGATTGAAATAAATAGCAAGTTAGATTTAATAAAGGCAGCATGGAAGGATGAGCAAATTGGGGCTCCAATGGTTAGTAAAATTAATCCTAATATGATGCCAATTATGCTAAGTGCAGTTGATATTCAAGATAAAGAGCCAGCAGAAATAACCCAGATAATCAATCAAGATATTTTACCAGAGTTAGAAAGAATTGATGGAGTTGCTTCTGTTACTGCAACAGGGTTATTAGAAGAACAAATTAAGATTACCTTAAATCAAGAAAAAATAGAGGCAATTAATAAAAGAATTTTGGACAGTGTGAGTGATAAGTTATCACAAACACAAGATGAATTAAATCGTGCAAAACAAAAAATAGAAACTGGAAAAAAAGAATTAGAAAAACAATCCAATGAGCAGACAGCTAAGTTAATAGATGGTTTAACAGCAATTCAGTCAGGAAGTAAAAAGATAGAATTAGCAAATGTAGAAATGGCTTCCAATGAAGAAAAGTTAAATATAACCAAAACAACATTATTGACAACTGTAAAAGGAATGAATGAGTTATTAGGAAAAGCCAATAGTGAAAAAGCAGAGTTAGTGAAATTAGGAGATAAAATAACAGAAGAGCAAAAGGTAAAACTACAAGCATTAGAAGCAACGATTACGAGAACAGAAAGCTTAAAAAAACAAGCAACAGATAAATTAAAGGAAGTAGAAAAGGGATTAACACAAATAACCATAGCAAAAGTGGAATTACAAAAGCAAAAAACGCAATTGGAGAATCAAGAAAAGCAACTAGAAATGGCAAAAGTAAAGTTAACAACTGAACTTAGCAAGGTATCTGCTAGTATTACATCTGGGGAAGCAGAATTAAATAAAGGAATGGAAGAATTTGAAAAAGCAAGAGATACTGCCTTAAAAAATGCATCAATAGAAGGTATTATTACACAAGAAATGATTTCGAATGTATTAACGGCTCAAAACTTTTCTATGCCAGCAGGATATATACAGAATAATCAAGATAAAATGATTGTAAAAGTGGGAGAGAAGTTTAATAGTTTAGAAGAAATTAAAAATTTAAAGATTTTGTCTTTTGAAATAGAGGGGTTAGAGAATATAACATTAAGTGATTTAGCAGATATTGAATGGAGCAATAATGCAAATGAAATGTATGCTAAAGTAAATGGAAATAATGGGGTTATTTTGACCTTCCAAAAACAAAGTACAGCTTCAACAGCAGATGTTTGTAAAGAGATACAAAGTAGAATGGAGAAGTTAGAGCAAGGAAAAGAAGGCGTAAGATTTACAACATTAATGAATCAAGGTGTATACATAGATATGATAATTAGTTCTGTACTAGAAAATTTGGTATATGGAGGAATTTTAGCAGTTATCATTCTATTTGTATTTTTAAAAGATTATAAACCAACTCTTGTAATTGCGTTGTCGATTCCAATTAGTTTGACTTTTGCGATTATGCTAATGTATTTTACAGGAGTGACTATTAATATTATTTCTCTTTCTGGATTAGCTTTAGGAGTAGGAATGTTGGTAGATAACTCGATTGTTGTAATTGAAAATATTTACCGATTACGAAAAGAAGGAAAGAGCATGAAAGAAGCAGCAATTCAAGGAGCATCTAGTGTAGCAGCAGCCATTACAGCTTCTACGTTAACAACAGTATGTGTATTTTTACCAATTGTTTTTGTAAAAGGAATATCAAAGCAACTATTTACAGACATGGGGCTTACCATTGCATATTCTTTACTTGCTAGCTTGATTGTAGCACTTACCTTAGTACCAGCTATGGCATCAAAGATGTTTAACAACACAGTAGAAAAGAAAGATATCATTTTTCATGGATTGATAAATGGGTATGAGAAATTGTTGCAATTGGCATTAAGTCACAAAGCAATCGTTATTATTATGACTTTAGTATTATTAGTAGCAAGCATAGGATTAGCAGGGCAAATGGGAACCGCCTTTATTCCAGAGGTAGAAGGAAAACAGATTTCGATTAGTATGGAAACACCAAAGGAAGTAACGAAGGAAGAAATGAAACAAATGGCAGATGAAATCATTACAAAGTTATTAACGATTGAGGATATAGAAGAAATTGGAGCAGTAGATTCTGATACTATGAGTTCGATTTCAGCAGTATCAGGTGGAAGTGGTAATTCGATTAGTATGTATGCGATTTTAAAAGAAGATAAAAAAATGAAAAATCAAGAAATTGCAAAGGAAATTAATGAATTAACGAAAGATTTCAATTGTGAAATAGAGGTGAGTACTTCTGATATGGATTTATCTTCTATGATGACAGCTGGCTTACAAATTGTAGTAAAAGGAAATGATAGTGATAAGTTGCAAGAAATTGCCAAAGAATTAACAACAGTATTAGAAGGTATGGAAGGAATTGATAAAGTAGATTCTGGCATTGGAGAAACTTCAAAAGAAACAAGAGTTACAGTTGATAAGAGTAAGGCAATGGATTATGGTTTAACAGTTGCCCAAGTTTATGCAACCATAACAAAAGAGATTACCAATCAAAAGGAAGCAACAACTGTGACATTGGAGAATAAAGATTATCCTGTTATTGTTACAAAGTCAGAGGCAAAGAAAGTAACAAAGGATAATTTAAAGGAAGTTGTATTAGAGGGTAAGAAAAATCAAGAAGAGGTAGAAATAAAATTAGAAGAAATAGCAAACAAACTCTAAAATCTTTAAGAGA
>CAOJXM010000139.1 GCA_948465625.1 uncultured Clostridium sp.
GCATTGCTTGTTTCATAGCACGTCTAAATGAAATTCTTCTTTCTAGTTGAGCACAAATATTTTCTGCAACTAATTGTGCATCTAAATCAATATTTTTAACCTCAACAATATTTAAATTTACTTCTTTTCCAATCATTTTTTGTAATTCTTCTTTTACAGATTCTGCAATTGCTCCACCTTTTCCTATTACTAAACCTGGTTTTGCAGTATACACATTTACTTTTATCATTTTAGCTGTTCTTTCTATTTCTACTTTAGAAATACCGCTAACAAATAATTTTTTCTTAACATATTCACGGATTTTATGGTCTTCTACTAAATAATCACTAAAATTTCTAGAATCAGCATACCATTTTGAACTCCAGTCCTTAATTACACCAATTCTTAATCCTTGTGGATGCATTTTTTGTCCCATGATTTTAAATCCTCCTTTCTATTACACTCTCTCTTTTAAAACTATTGTTATATGACTTGTTCTTTTTCTTATTCTAACGGCTGAACCTTTTGCAGCTGGTCTTATTCTTTTTAGAGTAGGACCTTGATTTGCAAATATTTGGTCAACATATAAATTGGTTGAACTCATACCATGATTGTTCTCTGCATTTGCAATTGCTGATTTTAATAATTTTTCAATTATTTCAGATGATGCTTTTGGTGTGAATTTAACGATTGCTAAAGCTTCTGCTACATCTTTTCCTCTAATAAGGTCTGCTACAATTTTTACTTTTCTTGCTGAAATTCTAGCATATTTTAATGTTGCACTCGCTTGATTTATTGTATCTTGCATTTCTTCCACTTGCAATTACCTCCTTTAATTCTTTAAGATTCTACTTCTATTTTTTAACAGTAGATGCTTTTTCTCCTGCATGACCTTTAAATGTTCTTGTAGGAGCAAATTCACCTAATTTATGTCCTATCATTTCTTCTGTAATATAAATTGGAACATGTTTTCTACCATCATGAACAGCTATTGTATGTCCAACCATTTGTGGATAAATTGTAGATGCTCTTGACCAGGTTTTTAACACTTCTTTTTTTCCAGTTTCATTCATTGCTTCTACTCTTTTTAAAAGTTCTGGTGCAACGAATGGTATTTTCTTACTTGATCTTGACATGTAATATTTCCTCCTTTTTATTTTCTTCTCTTAACTATAAATTTATTAGATGCTTTGTTTTTCTTTCTTGTCTTGTATCCAAGAGCTGGTTTACCCCAAGGAGTAAGTGGTCCTGAATGTCCAACTGGTGCTCTACCTTCACCACCACCATGAGGGTGATCTACTGGGTTCATAACAGAACCTCTAACGGTTGGTCTAATACCCATATGTCTTGTTCTTCCTGCTTTACCTAATTTTACGTTTTCATGGTCTGTATTTCCGATGGTTCCGATGGTTGCTTTACATTTTGTCATTACCAATCTCATTTCTCCAGATGGTAATCTAACATGTGCATATTTTCCTTCTTTTGCCATAAGTTGTGCACTTTGACCTGCTGCTCTTACCATTTTTCCACCTTGACCTGGGTTTAATTCGATGTTATGAATTAAAGTACCAACTGGTATATTTTCAATTAACATACAATTTCCTGGTTTAATATCCGCACTTGCACCTGATACTACTTTATCACCATCGGTTAACCCTACTGGTGCTAAGATATATGCTTTTTCTCCATCTTCGTATTCGATTAAAGCGATGTTTGCACTTCTGTTTGGATCGTATTCGATACCAATAACAGTTGCTACCATATCTTCTTTTTTACGTTTAAAATCAATAATTCTATATTTTTGTCTATTTCCTCCACCTTGATGTCTAACTGTAATTCTACCATAAGAGTTTCTTCCTGCTTTTTCTTTTTTCTTAGCAAGTAAAGATTTCTCTGGTGTCTTTTTTGTTATCTCTTCAAAAGTTGAAACAGTCATGTTTCTTCTTGATGGAGTGTATGGTCTAAAATGTTTCATTGCCATTTTTAATTTCTCCTTTCAAATTATAGGGATTTTTTCCTGCTCCCTATGCAGATATTTTTTATTTTCCGAGTTATCTCTCGTTATTTTTCTCCTTTTGTTGATTTTCTCTTAATTTTTTTCGATAGATTTCATCAACTAAAGTACCTATCATTTCTTTTTGTTTTTGTGTTGGTATAATTCTTCCTTGTGCTATATATTCTGCTACAATCGATAATATTTTAGCTTCTTTTCTTATCTCCTCTTCCAACCTAAAACCTATGCTCCCATGAAGTCTTCAATTGAGTCTTTGTATTTTTTAGAAACTTTAACTTCTTTTCCACCTTTTCCAATATATTTCATATCTTGTGGATTGGTTTGAATCGTTACAATTGCTTTTTTCCAGTCTGAAGTTTTCCCTACATGTACTCCAACTCTTTTTTCTTTTCCTTTTACTGTAATCGTATTTACTTTTAATACTTTTACTTCAAATAGTTTTTCTACTGCTCTTGCAATATCAACTTTTGTAGCTTTTTTGTTGACTTCAAAGGTATACTTTCCTTCTTGAATTCCATCATTACTTTTTTCAGTAATAACTGGTCTAATAATAATATCTTCTGGTTTCATTATGCGTACACCTCCTCTAATTTCTTAACGGTATCTAGCGTAATAACAAGATTTTTGTATTTTAATAAATCATATACATTGATTGTGTTTACTAAACTTGTTTTAACTCCTTCTATATTTCTAGCAGATTTTTGTACCGTTTCATCTTTTTCTGGTAATACTACTAATGTTTTTCCTGCTACTTTTAAGTTTGTTAATGCATTTACCATATTTTTTGTTTTAATTTCTTTAAAAGAAAGTTTATCTACGATTACTAATTCATTTTCTAATACTTTTGAACTTAGTAATGATTTAATAGCTAATCTTCTTTCTTTTTTATTTACTCTATATTTATATGAACGAGGTTTTGGTCCTAATGCAATACCTCCACCTACCCAGTGTGGAGCACGGATACTACCTTGTCTTGCTCTACCTGTTCCTTTTTGTCTCCAAGGTTTTCTACCACCACCAGATACTTCTGATCTTGTTTTTGTGCTTTGTGTACCTTGTCTTTGGTTAGCTAAAAAGTTAATTAATACACTATGTACAACTGCTTCATTTGGTTCAATTCCAAAGATTGCTTCGTTTAACTCTACATCGCTAACTTTTTTACCTTCTACATTATATACATCTATTTTAGGCATCTCTTATGTCCTCCTTCCTTTCTATTTACTAGCCTTTACAGCTGATTTAATTTTTAGGATTGCACCTTTTGGTCCTGGTACACTACCTTTTACTAAAATTACATTTTTATCTAAATCTACTCTTACAACATCTAAGTTTTGTATGGTTACGGTTTGAACTCCCATATGTCCTGGTAATTTTTTACCTTTAAATACTCTACCTGGTGTTGAAGTTGGTCCCATTGAACCTGGTCTTCTATGATACATAGAACCATGTCCCATTGGTCCTCTATGTTGTCCATGACGTTTAATAACACCTTGGAAACCTTTTCCTTTTGATGTTCCTTGTACATCTATTTTATCTCCTGCAACAAACACATCTGCTTTTACTTCGTCTCCTACTTTTGCTTCTATAGCATCCATTCTAAATTCTCTTAAATGTTTTTTGTTTGCAATGTTTGCTTTTGCAAAATGTCCTTTTTCTGGTTTGTTGATATGTTTATCTTTTATTTCTCCATATCCTAGTTGAACTGCATTATATCCATCTGTTTCAACTGTTTTTACTTGTGCTACGACACAAGGTCCTGCTTCGATTGCAGTAACTGGGATTACAACACCTTTTTCATCAAAGATTTGTGTCATTCCCACTTTTTTTCCAATGATTGCTTTCATTCTTAATTTTCCTCCTAACTATTGGCTGACTTTAAAATCAGCTTGGTTTGATTTGTTGTTAATTATTCATTATAATTTGATTTCGATATCAACACCAGCTGGTAAGTCTAATTTCATAAGACTATCTACTGTTTTTTGTGTTGGATA
>CAOJXM010000140.1 GCA_948465625.1 uncultured Clostridium sp.
GAAAATGATAGACACCTATTGGTCAGACCACTGTAGACACACTACCTTTTTAACCAAACTAGAAGTAATCGACATTAAATGGGAATTATTAAAAGAAATTTATGAGCAATATATAGCATCCAGAAAATTCGTATATCAAGACAGAGACAAAGATATTTGTTTAATGGACATCGCAACCATAGCAGCAAAAGAATTAAAAAGAAAAGGAATCTTAAAAGACCTAGACGAATCAGAAGAAATCAACGCATGTAGCATCAAAGCAGATATCTTAGTAGATGGAAAACCAGAAGAATACCTAATCATGTTTAAAAACGAAACACACAACCATCCAACCGAAATAGAGCCATTTGGAGGAGCAGCCACTTGTCTTGGAGGAGCCATTCGTGACCCATTATCAGGAAGAGTATATGTATACCAAGCCATGAGAGTAACTGGTTGTGGTGACCCAAGACAAACCGTACAAGAAACATTAGCAAACAAACTACCACAAAGAAAACTAACCAACGAAGCAGCAAGAGGGTATAGTTCCTATGGAAATCAAATTGGGCTAGCAACTGGACAAGTAGCAGAAATTTACCATCCAGGATATGTAGCAAAAAGATTAGAAATAGGAGCATTAGTAGGAGCAGCACCAAGCAAAAACGTAATCAGAACCATACCAACACCAGGAGATAAAGTAATCCTATTAGGTGGAAAAACAGGACGTGATGGTTGTGGTGGAGCAACAGGTTCATCAAAAGCCCATACAAGCGAATCGCTAACCACTTGTGGTGCAGAAGTACAAAAAGGAAATGCACCAGAAGAAAGAAAAATCCAAAGACTATTTAGAAAAGAAGAAGTAACCAAGCTAATCAAAAGATGTAATGACTTTGGAGCAGGTGGAGTATCCGTAGCCGTAGGAGAATTAGCAGAAGGTTTAGTCATTAACTTAGACAAAGTACCAAAAAAATATGAAGGATTAGATGGAACCGAACTTGCCATATCAGAATCACAAGAAAGAATGGCAGTAGTCGTAGCAGCAAAAGACGTAGAAGCATTCCAAAAATTAGCTGAAACCGAAAACATAGAAACCAGTGTAGTAGCAGACGTAGTAGAAGAAAAAAGAGTTAAAATGTATTGGAGAGGAAAAACAATTGTTGATGTTAGTAGAGTTTTCTTAGACACCAATGGAGATGTAAAAAAAGCAAATGTAGAAGTAAACAAGCCAGACGAAGCAAAAAATTACTTTAAACAAGAAGAACCAAAAGATAGAGTAAAAGCCTGGAAAGAAAACTTACAAGACTTAAATTGTTGTTCGCAAAAAGGATTAGTAGAACGATTTGATTCTACCATTGGAGCAGGAACGGTTATGATGCCATTTGGAGGAAAAGAGCAATTAACACCAGCAGAAGGAATGATAGCTAAAATTCCAACCTTGCAAGGTTATACCAATACAGGAACCATCATGACCTATGGATACAATCCATACTTATCAAGTTGGAGTCCATTCCATGGAGCAGTTTATGCAGTTATCGAATCAGTAAGCAAATATGTAGCAATGGGTGGAGATTACAAAAAAGCCTGGTTAACCCTGCAAGAATACTTTGAAAAATTAAAGAATGACCCAACCAGATGGGGAAAACCATTTATCGCTTTATTAGGAGCATACTATGTACAAGAAAAACTACAAATAGCAGCAATTGGGGGAAAAGACAGTATGTCAGGTTCGTATAATGAATTAGATGTACCACCAACCCTAGTATCTTTCTGTATAGGAACAGTAGATACCAATAAAGTAGTATCAAATGAATTTAAAAATACAAACGCAAAAATAGCTATATTAAAAACCAAAATAGATGAAAATGATTTACCAGACTTTGAAGATTTAAAGCAAAACTATGAACTAATTCATAAACTAATTCAAGAAGGAAAAGTACAAGCAGTAGCAACCGTAAAAAATGGTGGAATAGCAGATACCATTTCAAAAATGTGTATGGGTAACAAAATAGGATTTGAACTAACTTCACAAGAAAAACTATTCACACCAATGTATGCAACCTTTATTCTAGAATTAGCAGAAAATGTACAAGAAGCAAAATTACAAGAATTAGGACACACTATAAAAGAAGAAGAAATTCGAATCAGCCAAAACGAAAAAATAGACTTAAATGAGGCAATTAGCTTATGGGAACAACCATTAGAAAAAGTATTCCCAACCAAAGTAAAAGAAAAACAAGAAAAAGTAGAAAATATAGTAAGTGATAAAAAAACAATTGTAGTAGCAAAATCAAAAATAGCAAAGCCACGCGTATTTATACCAGTATTTCCTGGAACAAACTGTGAATATGATTCTGCAAAAGCATTTGAAGATGCAGGAGCAATCGTAAACACAACGGTATTTAAAAACTTAAAACCAGAGCATATAGAAGAATCTATAAACGAATTTGAAAAACAAATACAACAAGCCCAAATCATCATGTTCCCAGGAGGATTTAGTGCAGGAGATGAGCCAGATGGTTCTGGAAAATTCATATCTGCCATCTTTAGAAATCCAAAACTAACACAAGCAATACATAAGCACCTAAACGAACAAGATGGGCTAATGTTAGGAATTTGTAATGGATTCCAAGCACTAATCAAATTAGGATTAGTACCATATGGAAAAATAGTAGAAATGAACGAAAACATGCCAACCTTAACCTACAACGAAATAGGAAGACATCAATCCATGTTAGTTCATACCAAGGTAGTATCAAAATTATCACCATGGTTTAACAAAGTAGAATTGGAAGAGCAATTTGTCATTCCAATTTCACATGGGGAAGGAAGATTTGTTGCAACCGATGAAGTAATGCAAGAACTAATCAAAAATGGACAAGTAGCAACCCAATATGTAGACAAGATGGGAAATGCTACCTATGATATCAAATACAATCCAAACGGTTCTATCTATGCGGTAGAAGGAATTACCAGTCCAGATGGTAGAGTATTAGGAAAAATGGGACATTCTGAAAGAAGCTACAAAGATGCAATCTTACAAAATGTACCAGGCAATAAGAACCAAAAAATATTTGAATCTGGTGTAGAATACTTTAAATAAGGAGAGAGTTAAAAGAAATGGAAAATAATATCTATGTAACACCATTATCAGGAAGATATGCTAGTAAAGAAATGAACACAATCTGGTCAAGCAATACCAAATATAGTACATGGAGAAAGCTATGGATAGCACTAGCACAAACAGAAAAAGAACTAGGAATCAATATAACAGATGAGCAAATAGAAGAAATGAAGCAGAACGTAGAAAACATAAACTATGAAGTAGTAGCAAAAAGAGAAGCGGAATGTAGACATGATGTCATGGCACATGTCTACGAATTTGGAACAAAATGTCCAAATGCCAAACCAATTATCCACTTAGGAGCAACATCATGCTATGTAACAGACAATACAGACGTTATCTTAATGAAACAAGCATTAGAAATAATCAAGCAAAAATTAGTATTAGTTATCAAAAATTTAAAAGAATTTGCCTTAAACAACAAAGACGTAACTTGTCTAGGGTATACCCATTTTCAACCAGCACAGCTAACCACCGTTGGAAAAAGAGCAACCCTATGGTTACAAGACTTAATAGAAGACTTAGAGGAACTAGAATTTGTGCAAGAACATATGAAACTATTAGGCTGTAAAGGAACAACAGGAACACAAGAAAGTTTTATGAAATTATTTAAAGACGAAGAAAAAGTAAAACAAATTGATGGAAAAATAGCAGAAAAAATGGGATTTGACAAAGTATACTCTGTATCTGGTCAAACCTATACCAGAAAATTAGATGCCAGAGTATTAAACGTGTTATCAGCTATTGCACAAAGTGCATCCAAATTTGCAAACGACATGAGATTATTGCAACACGAAAAAGAATTAGAAGAACCATTTGAAAAAGGACAAATTGGATCTTCTGCAATGGCGTATAAAAGAAATCCAATGAGAAGTGA
>CAOJXM010000141.1 GCA_948465625.1 uncultured Clostridium sp.
ATACCAAATACAATTACAAAAATTCAACATGCAGTATTTTGGAATACAAATTTACAAGAAGTAACAATACCTCATACAGTTACAGAAATAGGAAGAGACGCTTTTTGTGGATGCAAATTTAGTGTAATTGAGATACCAGATTCGGTTAAAATAATAGAACAATCAGCTTTTTCCGATTGTCGAAACTTGAAAGAGATAGTAATACCAAATTCAGTTACTACAATAAGACGTTATACTTTTAGTGGTTGTAGTAGTTTAGAAAATGTAACAATACCTAATACACTTACAAGAATAGAAGGAAATGCATTTCAAAATTGTACGAATATACAAGAAATAAGAATACCAAGTTCAGTTAAAGAGGTAATTGTTGAAAAAATGAATAAATGTTATCCATTTAAAGGTTGGACAAGTTCACAAAAAATATATGTACCATTTAAAGAAGGAGAATTAGCAGAAGGATGGGCTTCAGAATGGAGAACTGATTGTGAAGCACAAATTATTTATCAAGAATAAAACAGCAAAGAAGCCCCTAGTAGGAGCTTCTTTGCTTGCCTTATGAAAAAGGCAAAAGTGTTTTATTTAATTTGTTAATTCCACCGTATCAACCGTGTAAAACCACGGTTCTTCCTCTGTAACAATCGCATTTTTTAATGGATAACTCACCAATTTATAAGGGCTGATATCCTTTTTAAAAACAGGAAAAACGCAATTTTCCAAATTCATCATACCAGAATACTGATAATCCGTATTTGTAATATCAGCAACCTTTACCACCTTTTTTTCGCCTGCTTCGATGATGTAATAATATAAACCATCCTCTGCTAAACAAAAAATAGGGGAGTCATCAGCCCAACAACAGTATTCAGCCTTTTCTTCTGGGGTTAATATCTCATAGCTAAGGTGATACAGAGTATTGTTACCATGAAAACTACAAATGACCAATGTTGAACCATTTCGAAAAATTGCATCATTACTATCTACGAAACAGATAATCTTATTAGATGCATCGCGAAGAGGGTGGGATGATAATGTTTTTTTGATATCTGGATTTAGAATCAAAGCCGCATTCCCTTTGTGCTGTGTTAGCACATCTATATAGGAGGGGTTACGCCAATCGGGTTCTTCTGGTAATTTCTCCAAATCTTCTGGCAGAAAAACATTAGAGCTAATCTCCCACCACTCATACTGTATCTTATCATTGGGGATGTCTTTATAAATAACAGTTAGATAACCATCATATTCCTCTTGAATCAGGCAGGCGGTATCATCTGGCAAGTAGGTATAACATTCACCACCGTTAACATAATAGTGAGTGCTACTAGTTTCGCCGTCCTTTTTTAAAAAAGAGACATTGCCAGAATATTTTTCATACAATTCATAGTAAGAATGAGCTAAAATCCCTGAATAGGTTGGTAAATCTTTAATGTCCTCATAAGTGAGAATGCGAGATTCAACAGTAGGAACCTCTGTTACGGCAGTGCTACTGCTTTCTGTTTCTGCTACGACAGGTTCCTTCCGAACACAAGCAGTAAGCAGAGTACAGGTTACCATTACAATTGCTACTAATTTTTTCATAAGATTTTCCTTTCTTTGTTGATTCGTTAGTTTTGTTAAATAAAACACAATCCTCCTTTTCTAATAAATTATTTTAGAAAAAAATACATTTTATGCCATCCTATTATACTACATTATGTAAATAAAGCCAAAAACTTCTTGCTATTTTATAAGATTTATAGTAAAATTTAGATACCTTAAATAAACGGAGGTCAAAATGAAAGAAAGACAAGAGAAAATCAGAAATTTTAGTATTATTGCCCACATTGACCATGGTAAATCTACTTTAGCCGATCGATTAATTGAAATGACAGGCGTTCTTTCCAAACGAGAAATGGAAAGTCAAGTACTAGATAACATGGAACTAGAAAAAGAAAGAGGCATTACCATAAAATCACAAGCCGTTCGTATGAAATATGTGGCAAAAAATGGACAAGAATATATCTTTAACCTAATCGATACCCCAGGGCATGTAGATTTTAATTATGAAGTATCAAGAAGTTTAGCAGCTTGCGATGGAGCGATATTAGTAGTAGATGCTAGCCAAGGTGTAGAAGCACAAACCTTAGCAAATGTATACTTAGCCTTAGATAATAACTTGGAAATATTACCAGTTATCAATAAAATTGATTTACCAAATGCAAGACCACAAGAAATAAAAGACGAAATTGAGGATATCATTGGAATACCAGCACAAGATGCACCTTGCATTTCTGCTAAATCAGGATTAAATGTAGAAGAAGTATTAGAAAGGATTGTAACTGATATACCAGCACCAAAAGGGGAAGAACAAGCTGAACTTAAATGCTTAATCTTTGATTCTTATTATGACAATTACAAAGGAGCCATTGCCTATGTAAGAGTAGTAGATGGAAGTGTAAAAGTAGGAGACGAAATTCGATTAATGGCTGCAAACAAAATATTTACCGTTACAGAAGTAGGATATTTTGAGCCAGGTAGTTATCAACCAACAAAACAATTATTAGCAGGAGAAGTAGGATATATTGCAGCAAGCATTAAAAACTTATCAGACATCCATGTAGGAGATACCATAACCTTAAATACCAATCCTGCCAAAGAACCATTACAAGGATATAAAAAGGTAAATCCAATGGTATATTGTGGCTTGTATCCAGTAGACGGAGGAGACTACGAAAATTTAAAAGTAGCTTTGGAAAAGTTGAAACTAAATGATGCTGCGTTACAATATGAACCAGAAAGTTCGACTGCCTTAGGATTTGGATTTCGATGTGGATTTTTAGGACTATTACACTTAGAAATTATAGAAGAAAGATTAGACAGAGAATTTGACTTAAGCTTAATTACCACTTCGCCTTCTGTAATTTACAAAGTCTACAAAACCGATGGTAGTGTAGTGGAATTATACAACCCAACTGAATTGCCACCAGTGCAAGAAATCTCCTATATCGAAGAACCAATTGTAAAAGCAGAAATTCTAACACCAAAAGATTTTGTAGGAAATATCATGGAAATTTGCCAAAATCGCCGTGGTACATATATCGATATGAAATATTTGGACCAAACAAGAGTAACATTAATTTATGAATTACCATTAAATGAAATCATTTATGACTTTTTTGATAGTTTAAAATCAAGAACAAAAGGATATGCCTCTTTTGATTATGAGTTTAAAGAGTATAGAAGAGCAGAATTAGTTAAACTAGACATCCGTGTAAATGGAGAAGGAGTAGATGCCTTATCTTTTATTGTACACAAAGACAATGCATACGAACGTGGTAAAAAAATGGTAGAAAAGCTAAAAACGGTAATTCCAAGGCAACTGTTTGTAATTCCAATTCAAGCAGTGATTGGTGGGCAAATTATTGCAAGAGAAACCATATCAGCCATGAGAAAAGATGTACTTGCCAAATGTTATGGTGGAGATGTGACCAGAAAGAAAAAGTTATTAGAAAAGCAGAAAAAGGGAAAAAAGAAAATGAGGCAAGTTGGAAATGTAGATATACCACAAGAAGCATTTTTATCTGTGCTTAAATTAGATGAGGAGTAAAAAGATATGAAAAAAGAAGAAAAACTATTTGAAGACCAAATAGAAGGAAGAAATGCAGTAATTGAATTATTAGAGTCTGATAAAGATATTAATCGTATTTTAATAGCAAGAGGAGAAAAACATGGTTCAATTCATAAAATTATTGCAATGGCAAAGGAAAAGAAAGTAATTTTAGCAGAAGTAGAAAGAAGCAAACTGGAGCAAATGGCACAAACAGAGAATTGCCAAGGCGTAATTGCCATTGTTCCACCATTTGACTATTGTGAAGTTTATGATATAATACAAGAAGCAAAGGAAAAACAAGAAGACCCATTTATTTTAATTTTAGATGGAATTGAAGACCCTCAT
>CAOJXM010000142.1 GCA_948465625.1 uncultured Clostridium sp.
CTTCCTCTCCTGCTGTTTGAACAACTTGTAAATATGGATAACCACTTCCCCCCCATACATTTAAGGGTATCTCCGTAGTTCCACCACTATTGGAATGAAAAAAGGCATTAATGGGTTCGTTGTTATAGGTAATTAACTTTCCTTGTGTACCATCTACTACTTGCATAATCTTATTCCAATTGGATTCTCTTAGATTTTCATCCCATCTTGCCAATCGTTCTTCTTTACTAATCCATGCTTGGCAACAACTAGAACTATCACAAATATCGGCTTCTCCATGTTTTTTTGGGTTATTGATTATTTTATAAATGGTATACGTTCTTGCTACTACTGCTTGTGCTTTTAATGCTTCTAGTTCAAAATCTGCTGGCATTTCTGCAGAAACCACATGATACAAATATTCATCTAGCTTTACGTCCTCGATTTGGTTGGTCTTCGTATGCAATAACTTTACTGTCGTATAATTTTTATAATCATAATGATTCTCTATTTTAGGAACCTGTGCTATATTTTCCTCTGTTTTTTCTTCCTCTACACTTGCCTGTTTGATTGGTTGTGTAAATAGAATGGGAATTAAAAATGTTAAGAGCATTAATAGTAAAACATATAAGATAATTTTTTTCATGGACCTTCTCCTGTCTTTTTCTTAACTGGTTAGTTTTAATTTCATGTTATCTAATATTTTTCTTTCGATTCTAGATACCTGTACTTGTGTAATACCAAGCACTTTTGCTACTTGTGCTTGTGTTTTATCTCGATAAAAACGAAGCAAAATTACTTGTTTTTCTCGCTCATTCAAATTTTCAATTAATTGTTTGATTACAATCTTATTGGTTATGGTAGTTGCCTCATCTTCTTTACTTGCTAATCGATCCATAATGGTTCTATCATCATCTGAACCATTTCCTCTTTCTTCATAAATCGAATTGACTGGCTTTACTGCATCTAAAGCAAAGCTGATTTCTTCTTTTGCAATTTTTAACATTTTTGCAATTTCTGATACACTAAGTTCTCTACCTTCCTTATCTAAATATTCTTTTTGTAACTGCATAATTTTACTTGCTAATTCTTTTGTACTCCTGCTTACTTTTATTGCTCCGTCATCTCGTATAAATTTTTTGATTTCTCCTAATATATATGGTACTGCATAAGTAGAAAGCTGAACCTCTAAACTTGTGTCAAATCGCTTAATTGCTTTTATAAATCCCATACAACCAATTTGGTAAATATCTTCTGTTTCTACGCCTCTTCCTATAAATCTTTTTACGATATTCCAAATCAATCCCTTATTATTTTCTATGAGATTTGTCATTTCTTCTTGATTTCCGTTTTTGGCTTTGTCTATGGATTGATACAATTCCTCACGGCTCATTCTTTTGGTTGTTTCTTGCATATACAATCTCCTCTTTTGTTTATATTTTAAAAGTAGTAAATATCTTTCCTTCTTCTTTTTCTTCGGATTTCTCTGTCGCTATAGCTTTGGCTTGAATTACTTTTTTCATGGTAACTTTGGTTCCTAATCCTAAAATTGATTCTATTTTTAAGTCGTCCATAAAGCTTTCCATAATGGTAAATCCCATACCAGACCTCTCCAAATCTGGTTTTGAGGTAAATAATGGTTCTTTTGCCATATCTACATTTTCAATTCCTTTTCCACTATCTGCAATTTCAATATAGATGGCATTGGAAAGTATTTTACAGGCTATATTAATTAGTCCTTCTTTCTCTTCATAACCATGTATAATGCAATTGGTAACTGCTTCTGATACAGCGGTTTTAATATCTGCTAACTCTTCTATGGTTGGATCTAATTGTGAGGCAAATGCTGCCACACTAATACGGGCAAATGCCTCATTATTGGATTTACTTAAAAATTGTAACTTCATTTCATTTTCATACAAACTTTTCATTGGCTTAAACTCCTCTTTCTTTTATTCTTAACAAACCTTTTCTATGCTTGGAGCAATAGGAATAATTTTTAATACTCCACACATTTCAAATATTTTTTTAATACTTGGTTTTACATTAATTAACTCTACACTGGCTCCAAACATTCTTGCTATTTTATATCTTCCAATTAGCATTCCTATTCCTGCGCTATCCATAAAAGTAACGCTATTAAAATCAAATAAAACTCTTTTTGGCATATATCTTTGAATTTCATGGTCCATTTTCCTCCTTATTTTTTCTGCGATATGATGGTCGATTTCCTCTGTTAGTTCAAATGTTAAAAGCTTGTCCTTTTCTTTAAAATTAACATTCACATTTTACTCCCCCTGCCTTTTTATTTTTTCTTATTGTATCAAAATTGGAATATTTTTCCAATAGCAAAATAAGGGAAGTTTTATCGTTTTTTGAAATTCTTTCGACTTTTTGTGACATGCAAAAAAGCTATACTAAGGTTTTCCCTTAACATAGCTTTTTTACTTATTCTATTTTTAAATCAAAAATGTTGCATATAGTGGTATCGATTTTATATTATTTTCAAATCCAAAATTTTTCGCTGAAATTCTAATTGCGTACTTCGGTTTATTTTCTCTTATATATAAATTTAAGCTTGTCGATTTTACACTATTTCCACTTTTTACTTCTACTGGTATGATTCCATCATCATTGTATATCACAAAGTCTACTTCTGCATCTCTTCCATAGGTCCAATAGTATAATGGTATATCCTTGGCTATAAATTCTTGTGCGATATAGTTTTCTGTAATTGCTCCTTTAAATTCAAAATGTTTTTCTAACATAATATCTGGATATTTTATTCCTGAAATTGAAGTTAAAATCCCTACATCACTTAGATATAGTTTAAATACATCCTCATCTGTATAAACTTTTAATGGTATTTCTGGCTTTTTTATTTTATAACTTGCTAAAATCATTCCTGCTGAAACTAACCATTCGATTGGTGTCTCATATTTTCTTTTTCTGCCATCTTCCTCTACTAAATTATATCTAAAAGTTTTCTTATCTTTTGCTAATTGCATTGGTATATTTTTATATACTTTTTCAATTTTTACAGTTTCAACATTGCCTTTTACATATTTTTTCATATCAGCAATATACATTTCAATAATATTGGATACTATTTGCGAATCATATCTTAATATATCCAAATCATTTTCCACAAAATTATTTATGGATTCTGGCATTCCTCCCACACATAAGTATTGTTTGTACAAAGTAATTGCCTGCTCATGTGCAAATGCTGGCATTGCTTCCATATTAGAATAGCATTCTCTGATTTTATTTAATAATATTTCCTTGCCTGTAGCCATCAAAAATTCTTCAAAATTCATTGGATACATATATTCCATTCTTACTTTTCCTACTGGAAATGAACTATTAAATCGATTTATTTTTACTCCGTAATAACCTACCTGCACATACAATTTTATATGGTTTTTCCGATTCATTAAAATATTTCAACGAAACAATGAAATTTTCACTTACTTGGATTTCATCAAAAAACAATAAAGTTTTATCTAAATCTATTTTTCTTCCTATGTATAATTCCAATTCTTCTAATATTTTTTCTTCATCAATTGTCTTTTCAAATATGTCTCTTATCTCTTTGCTTTTTTCTAAATTAAAATATAAATATTTTTCAAAATTCTCTTTTCCAAATTTATCAATGGTATATGTTTTTCCAATTTGCCTTACTCCAATTACCATTAATGGCTTTTTCATACCTGTCTCTTTCCATTCAAATAATTTTTTTTCAAACAATCTCTTCAGTTAAATCGCCCCCTATTGCTACTATTATTATCATAAAATCAAGATATCGTCAAAGTTTTTGCCACTTTTTGCATTGTTTTTACAATTGTTTTTGCCACTTTTTGTGCTTTTTTCAAAAACTTTTTTGCCACAAAATGCATATTTTCCTATACTTGCGTTTTTCCACTTGTTAACTG
>CAOJXM010000143.1 GCA_948465625.1 uncultured Clostridium sp.
ATATATACTTCAAATAAAAAAGGAGAGGAAGCTATGGAAAAACAATGGTTTAACAAAACAGTAGAAGAAGTAAAAGAGGAGTTACAAACAGATTTAGCAAATGGATTAACAACACAAGAAGTGCAAGCAAAAAGAGAACAATATGGGTATAACGAATTAAAAGCGAAAAAGAAAAAGTCACTATTTCAAAAATTTGTAGAGCAATTTAAAGACTTTACCATATTAGTTTTAATTGTTGCTGCAATTGTATCTGGTGTAGTTGGTATTTCAGAGGGAGAAGGCATCACCGATACCATTATTATTTTAATTGTAGTTATATTAAATGCAGTAATTGGTGTGGTACAAGAAAGTAAGGCAGAAAAATCTTTGGAGGCTTTACAAAAATTGAGTGATTATTCATCTAAAGTAATAAGAGATGGAAAATTGCAAGTAGTAGCTTCAAGAGAATTGGTGCCAGGAGATATCGTAGTACTAGATACAGGGGATTACATTCCAGCAGATTTAAGAATAATAGAAGCAGTTAATTTAAAATCACAAGAGTCAGCTTTAACAGGGGAATCTGTGCCAGTCGAAAAAACAGTAGTAGAAATCAAAGAGCAAGAAGTTAGCTTAGGAGATAGAACTAATATGTTATTTTCTTCTAGCTTAATTACTTATGGTAGAGGAAAAGGAATCGTAGTAGAAACAGCAATGAATACACAAGTAGGAAAAATTGCTAATATGATTGATTCGGCAGAAGAAACGATTACACCATTACAAGAAAAATTAAATAAATTAGGAAAAACATTAGGAGTAGCAGCACTAGCCATTTGTGCCGTTATTTTTGTGATTGGATTATTTTATGGAAAAGAGCCAATTCACATGTTTATGACAGCGGTTAGTTTAGCAGTTGCAGCGATACCAGAGGGATTGGTTGCGGTATCTACCATTGTATTAGCAATTGGAGTACAAAGAATGGTAAAGAAAAATGCTATTGTTAAAAAATTACCAGCAGTAGAAACATTGGGAAGTGCAACTGTCATTTGTTCAGACAAAACTGGAACACTAACACAAAATAAGATGACAGTAAAGAAATTATTTTACAACAATACTCTATTAGAGTTAGAGCAAATTGGAAACAAAGAGATAGAAGAACTAAAGCAATTAGTCTATACCAGTATGTTATGCAATGATACGAAAGTAGGAAAAGACAAAGAATTAACAGGAGATCCAACCGAAACTGCATTAATTGATATGGGCTTTAAACTAGACTTTCAGCCATCGATTTATGAGCAAATGCCACGTGTAGAAGAAATACCTTTTGATTCAGATAGAAAATTAATGACAACTATAAACAAAGTAGGGGATAAATATATTGTCTATACCAAAGGAGGCATGGATGAATTATTAGCAAGGTCAGTAGCCTATAAAATAAATGGAGAAATTAAGACTGATTTGGCAAATTATCGAGCAACCATAGAAATAAAAAATAGAGAAATGGCACAAAATGCTTTAAGAGTGTTGGCAATGGGATATAAGGAGTTAGACCATATGCCAACCAAACAAGAAATGCAAAATATAGAAAATGACCTAATCTATATTGGTATGGTTGGGATGATTGACCCACCAAGAGAAGAAGCAAAAGAAGCGGTAGCAAAATGTAAAACAGCAGGAATTAAAACGGTTATGATTACAGGAGACCACAAAATTACAGCGATTGCTATTGCAAAAGAATTAGGAATTTTACAAGATGAATCAGAGGCATTAACTGGTTTAGAGTTAGAAAAGATGTCAGATGAAGAATTAATCAAAAATGTTAGAAATTATTCGGTATATGCAAGAGTTTCGCCAGAACATAAGGTTCGAATTGTAAAAGCATGGCAAGCCAATGGAGAAATTATTGCTATGACAGGAGATGGCGTAAACGATGCTCCTGCGTTAAAAACAGCTAATATTGGTTGTGCCATGGGAATGGTAGGAACCGATGTAGCAAAAGAAGCAGCAGATGTTATTTTAACAGATGATAATTTTGCAACGGTTGTATCAGCAGTAGAAGAAGGTAGACGTATTTATGATAATATTTTAAAAGCAATCCAATACTTATTATCAAGTAATGTGGGAGAAATTATTGTATTATTTGTTGCTATCTTGATTACACCATTATTAGCAAAGTGGTTTGGAATTAGTGACATTGGAGCATTAGAACCATTGTTACCAATTCACATTTTGTGGATTAACTTAGTAACCGATGCTCTACCTGCTTTGGCATTAGCAGCAGACCCAGCTTCAAAAGATATTATGAAGAGAAAGCCAATCAAACCAGGAAAGGGTATTTTTACCAAAGGAATGACAATTCGAATTATCTATCAAGGAATTATGATTGGAGTTTTAACACTAATTGCATTTTGTGTAGGGCTTGCTACGCCAGGTTTAGAAGGAACAGTAGAAGAAGTGGAACATATGAAAATAGAGATAGGGCAAACTATGGCATTTACGGTACTGGCTTTGTCACAATTAGTACATGTGTTTAATATACGAGATAATAAAAATTCTATTTTTAAAACAAAGCCATTCAACAATAGGAGTCTATTAGTGGCAATTGGCGTATCTGCTTTGTTAATGATAACGATTTTAGTGGTACCAGCTTTAAGACAAATTTTTAGTATTTGGGCTTTACCAGTGGCTAATATTTTAGAAGTAGTTGTATTAGTGTTTGCACCACTTGTGATTGTGGAAATTGCAAAGTTGTTGAAGATAAATACAATAAAAGGGGAATAAGAAAGAAAATGAGCAATGGAAAAGTTGCTCATTTTTTAAAAGATGTAAGGATATGAGAGGAACAATGAAAAAGAAAGAGGAATTTAAGAAGATTACGAAAATATTAACAATTATTTAAGAAATACGAAAATATTTGACGAAATATAAGTTAAGTAGTATAATAAGCTAGTTAACATTTATTGAGGAGATGAAGAAATGGGTAATACAATAGAGGTAGGAATTGGCTTTGCTACTGGAAGACCAAATGTTTGTAAGTTGATAAATAGTTATTATAAACACATGTTAAAACAGATTGAAGGATTAAATATTAGAATCAATATATTTATATTGTATGATTTAAAATATCAACTTACAAAAAGAACAGATTTTTATGGTATTATACCAGATGTATATAAGAATATTAATGTAATCTATATTACCCCAGAAGATATAGAAGAAGAAAAAAAGAGATTAGTTTCAAGACATCCTTTAACAAAAGAAGAAGTTGATTTAATATTAGGGCATGGACATGCAAAAGGAAGAAATACTATTATGCATTATGCAGTAAAGGAAAAGATGGATTATTTATTATTTTGGGATGATGATGAATATCCAGTTGCAGTAACAAAAGATGAAAATAATATATTGCAATGGAAGAAACAAAACAATATATTAAAGCATATAGAAAATATGAAACAAGCAGATATTACAATTGGACATCATTGTGGATATATTTCACCAATTCCATATATTGATTTAGAAAAACAAATAGAAGAAAAAGATTTTAAGGATTTTATTGAAAGTATTAGTAATGATATTATTAATTGGGAAACGATAAAACAAAGATTCAAAAAAGATAATGGTGTTACTTATGCACAAGAGGAAATATTAAATAATGGAACGTATGAAATTGCATTTGATGGAGTAGGGAAATGGATTGCAGGTTCAACATTGTGTATTAACTTAAATCATCTTGAAAAGATTCCAGCCTTTTATAATCCACAAGGAGCAAGAGGAGAAGACACCTTTTTTTCTACTAATTTAAAGGAAACTGTTGTAAAACGAATACCAGTATATCACTTTCATGATGGATTTTTAAAATATACAAGTATTATGAACGAGAAATATCCTAAGATTTTA
>CAOJXM010000144.1 GCA_948465625.1 uncultured Clostridium sp.
CATTTTATATTATCTAATATCGTAATTTGAGGTAAAAATTTGCATTTTTTCTCTTTGTTTATCATATTTGCTTCTTCTTCTGAAAAAGACCATATTTTAATATGATTTCCTAATCTAGCTAAATGCATTCCTAATGCAACGCCCCAACTTCCACTTCCTATAATTGCAATGTTTTTCATATTATCCTCCCTTGTCTATTTTATTTCTTTAAACTAATTTTATTCTCTGTTCCATTTAATATTCTCTTGATATTACTTCTATGATTAAACATAACCATGACTGCTAAAATAATGCTAAATATGAAAAAGCTTCCTTCTACAATGAAATGTTCTTTCCCAATAAATAAAGTTAAAACAGGAAATAAGATAGCAGCGGTTACAGAACCTGCAGAAACCATTTTGGTTAATATCATAATAATCAATGCAAATACTAAACAAATTAAACCGATTTGCCAATTGGTAATTAATAACACACCTAGTGAGGTTGCTACTCCTTTTCCTCCTTTAAATCCAAAGAAAATTGGAAAGGTATGTCCAATGATAACAGCAATTCCTGCAATTTGAACTAACAACGCTTTATCTACTTCTTTTATGAATAGTCCCAAAAGTAATGCAATCCCTATTGCAAGCACTCCTTTTAGTGCATCACATAATAAAGTAAGGGCAGCTGCTTTTTTGCCTACTGTTCTTAATACATTGGTTGAACCTGCATTCCCACTTCCTTTTTCTCTTACATCAAATCCTGCAAATTTTTTACTAAAAATAACAGAAAAACTAATACTTCCTATTGCATAAGCAATAATGGCAATTATGATATAGCTTATCATTTTAACTCCTCCTTATTTATACATCTTTTTCTAATTTTTCTCTACAAATCATTCGAATTGGCGTACCTTGTAATCCAAATTCTTTCCTAATCTGATTGACCAAATATCGTTCATATGAAAAATGAAATAAATCTTTGTCGTTTACAAATACTACAAAAGTTGGTGGTTTGGTAGAGGCTTGTGTCATATAGTAAATTCTTAACCTCTTTCCTTTATCAGTTGGTGGTTGTACAATCGCAATTGCCTCATTTAATACTTGATTTAACATTCCTGTTGACACTCTCATTGCGTTTTGACTTGCCACTTCATTAATCATTTCATACAATTTATTGACCCTTTGTCCTGTTTTAGCAGAAATAAATAAAATTGGTGCATAGCTTAAATAAGATAAGCGATTGTATACCTCTTTTTTAAATTGCTCAATGGTATATGTGTCTTTTTCAATTTCATCCCATTTATTGATGACTAAAATAACACCTTTTCCTGCTTCATGTGCTTCTCCTGCAATTTTAGCATCTTGCTCAGTTACTCCCTCATTCGCATCAATTAGCATTAAACAGACATCTGACCTTTCTATGGCAAGCAAAGTTCTCATCACACTAAATTTTTCAATGGATTCATTTACCTTGCTTTTTCTTCTAATTCCTGCTGTATCAATAAAGGTATATTTTCCAAAGTCATTTTCAAAATAGGAATCAATAGCGTCTCTTGTGGTTCCTGCAATATCGCTTACAATAACTCTTTCTTCTCCTAGTATTCTATTAATTAAAGATGATTTTCCAACATTAGGTTTACCAATGACAGCTACTTTTATTCTTTCATCATCCTTTACACTCTCATCTTCTTTTGGCAAACTTTCATAAATTACATCTAAAATATCGCCTATCCCAATTGCATTGGTAGCAGATACTGCATATGGTGTACCTAATCCTAGATTATAGAACTCATAAATATCATCAGTTGTTTTTCCATACCCATCTGCTTTATTGCATACTAATATAATTGGCTTTTTTGATTTTTTTAACAGGATTGCAATGTCTTGGTCAACTTGTGTTACGCCTTGCTTGATATCTGTAACAAATACAATGACATCTGCAATGTTCATTGCCATGTTTGCTTGTGTTGCTATTTGTGATGTTATAATATCTTCCGATTCTGGTTCGATTCCCCCTGTATCAATTAGGGTAAAATCTCTCCCTCTCCAGTTTGCTTCTGCATAAACACGGTCTCTTGTTACACCTGGCTTGTCTTCTACAATTGAAATTCTTTTTCCTACAATATAATTAAAAAATGTTGATTTTCCGACATTTGGTTTTCCTACAATTGCTACTACTGGCTTTGCCATTTCTTCACCTCTTTTTCTTTTCTTTGCTATTGTATCTCATTTATTGTTTTTCGTCAATTACCATAAGAAAAATTTAAGTTTTCTTAATAGGTTGTTTTACCTTCTAATAGGTCATCATTTTTAATCCAATCTTCTACCAAAACTTCTATATATTCTCCATGTGTATTTCCTCTTACAATTACCCTTTCAATGCCTGCATTGATAATCATCTTTCTACACATTTGGCATGAATTTGCTCCTGCTTCATATTCTTGTGTATCCGTTCGAATACCGACTAAATACATGGTTGCTCCTATCATATCTTTTCTTGAAGCACTCAACATCGCATTTTGTTCTGCATGTACAGAACGGCAAGCATCATATCCACCATGGCGTACATCTGGAAATGTTTCTTTTTTTACACAATACCCTAAATCAATACAATTGATTCGCCCTCTTGGTGCACCTGTATAGCCAGTAGAAATGATTTCATCATTTTTTACTAAAATACAACCAAAGTTCTTTCTTAAGCAAGTTCCCCTTTTGGCAACTGCTTCTGCAATATCTAAATAATAATTTATTTTATCCAATCTCTCTAATTTTGACATCGTTTCCTCCATTATTTTTGCTTATTATATCACTTGATTGTATTTTTTTCAATCTATGTCTTGACAAATTTGTAAAAAATTAGTATACTTTTATAGTGACTAAAAATTAGTCATTCTTATCATGTTAAAAAACAAATAGATATATACATATCTTATTACGAGGAGGGATAAAGATGGCACAACCAAAAAGAAGATGGTCAAAAGCTAGAACAGGATTAAAAAGAAGTACTTGGAAATTAGATAAACCTAATTTTGCAACTTGCCCACATTGTCATGAACCAGTAATGCAACACACTGCTTGTTCAAACTGTGGATATTATAATGGTAAAGAAGTTATATCAGTAAATAACGAAGAAAATAACTAATAAGAACCTTGTTGTTTACACAATAAAAAAGCTATGCAATCTCTGCATAGTTTTTTTAAAACAAATCAGAATGAGAACCTGTTCGAGAAATGGTTAAAGTTAGTACGTCATCTTCAATCATATAAATCAATAGCCAATCTGGCTGAATATGACATTCCATAAAACCGTTTATAATTTCCTGTTAAAGAATGTTCTTTGTATTTATAAGGCAAAGGTTTCCTTTCCATTAATAGTTGAATAACTTCTTTTAATTTATTGGTATCATACCCTCTTTTTTGAATTAATTTATAATCTTTTTTAAATTGATTTGTATATCTGATTTTTAGCACTATTTTTCCAACTCCTCAAACATTTCATCTACACTGTCAAAAGTTTTGCTTATATTTTTATTATTTTTAGTATCTTCCATTGCTTGTATCGTTTCTTTATTCAATCTTGGTTTTTTTATTTCAAAAGGAATTCCCTCATTCAGTATGACTTGATTTAAAAATACATTAATAGCTTCTGTAATAGACAACCCCAATTCATTTAAAGTTTCTTCTGCTCGTTGTTTTACACTTGGTTCCACTCGTATATGCAAAGTATCTGTTTTTGCCATAACTAACACCTCCTATATCCATTATATGTATTGTATCACGTTTTATACACAATTTCAATACATTTTAACACAAAAATAAAAAAGCTATGCAATCTCTGCATAGTTTTTTACTTCAAATGTTTTT
>CAOJXM010000145.1 GCA_948465625.1 uncultured Clostridium sp.
CATATCGATATTTCACTGATTGCAAGAACCACTAATCTATCAATTGATGAAATCAAAGAATTAGAAAAAGACTTGTCCTAACAAACTTTCCGGCTTGAAATTAGACTTTCAAGCCGGAAATCATATATCTTTTCTTATTTCTTACTTAACCTTAACACATTTTTTATTCCACCTCCATTTACATGTTTTATTATATCGATTTATTGTGCCCTAATTGTGAATACAACTTGAAATTAATAATTTTTTAATATCTTGTTATAGTTTTCTTCATAAATCTGTGTTATGATATATTACATTAAGAAAAGAGGTTAATATAATATGAATTCAAAAAATCCTAAAACATTAAAAATAATCCATTTACTTGTTCTAATCTTAACAATTGTTTTACTCATTATTGTAACACTAAAACTCTTTCCTATGTTTGCGAACTTAGGAACTCCAGAAGGACAAGCACAATTTCAACAAGACATTACTTCTCAAGGTTTAGAAGGTATTTTCTATTTACTTGGCTTACAATTGCTACAAATCCTAGTTCCTATTTTACCTGGTGAACCAATCGAATTTCTTGCTGGTATGTGTTATGGAACCTTTGGTGGCTTACTTCTTATTTTTTTAGGTTCTTTTTTAAGTTCTTGCATTATCTTTTTTGCCGTTCGTGCTTTTGGCAAAAATTTTATTGATACATTCTTAGGAGAAGATAAAGTAGAAAAGATAGAAAATAGTAAATTTTTTGCAAATGGAAAAAAAATAGAATTCTTTTTTCTAATTGTATTTTTAATACCTGGTACTCCAAAAGATTTATTTACTTATGTAGCAGGTTTATTACCAATACGTGCATCTAGATTTTTGCTTATTGCCACTTTTGCAAGATTTCCTTCTATTATTACTTCAACCTTTGCAGGTGCCAACTTAGTATCTGGTAATCTGCACATTACTATTATTACTTATGCTTTAACACTTATTTTTTGCGGAATTTGTTTACTTTTTTATAAAAAGCATAATAAAGAGGAAGAAACACTTTAAACGTTTCTCCCTTTTTTATTTTATTCACTTAATTGATATTTTGATGCCCAATATCCTTTTAGCTGTACCTCTGAATTATCTCCCCAAGTAAAGGCTTCTGGTATTTGATAGCCTGCTTGTGGCTCAGTAACTGTTTCATCAATAAATTTTATCACAGTTCTTTCTTTTGTTGTATCCAAAGTATATTGATATCTTGGTACCCATACAAAGTAGTTTGTAACGGTTGCATTTTTAATTTCTCCATTTTCTACTGTTCCGTCTGTTACTACAATGTTTGCCCACTTTCTATTTCCATAATCATACCAATTATCTGGCATGTTACTTCCATCATTTTTGATTTTACTTCCTATTTTTCTATTATCATTGCTATCATACAATACATAATAGGTATTGTCTTCATTAAATCCTACTAATTCTGGTTTATTTACTCCTACTGTCTCTAGCTTTTGTGTTACTGCTGCTATATATTCATTATTACTTTTTTTCCTTGCTATAATATTAATAGTGTTTATTGTATTCTTTTCCAAACCAGTAATTTTATAATTTTCTAATGGGTCAGTTCCTTCGTGTACTTTCTTACCATTCACATAATATTCAAATTTTAATCCATCCGTTATTTTACTTCCTGTTATATCTTTAATTTGTACTGTTGTTTCCCCTGCTGCCATTTCTGCTACCATTCTTGGATTGGTTTCTTCCGCACTTAATTGATATTTTCCTGCCCAATATCCTGTTAACTGTACTTCTAAATTGTCTCCCCAACTAAATGCTTCTGGTATTTGGTAACCTAATTCTGTTTCGGTTCCTGTTCCTTTGATGAATTTTACAATTGATTTTTTGCTTACTGTATCTAGTGTATATTGATATCTAGGTATCCATACAAAATAGTTTTCCAATCCATCATTTCTAGTTACGATATTGGCCCAACATGCAATTGTATAATCATACCATTCTGCTGGTGCTGGCTGACTAATTGGTATTTCATTATGCTCGTTTCCTTCTGCATCCCAATATACATAGAAAGTGGTATCTGGATCAAATCCTGTTAAATCTGGTGGATTAACATCTGCTACTTCATATAATTTTGTCATACTTCCTATAATTTGACCTTTTTCATCTAATACGGTTACATTAATTGCTTTATTTCCTTTTGCTAATCCTGTTAATGTATAATTGTCTGGATTTTTGCTTTCATGTACAATTTTACCATTAATAGCATACGTATATTTTGCAATGGTTCTTCCAGAAGCTTCAATTCTTTCTGTGTCTAACACAATATTTTGTATGGTAATAGTGGTTGGTGTTGCTGCTGTTGTAAAATCAATGGTATAAGTATCATCATCGGTTAATTCTGATAATTGATATTTACTTGCCCAATACCCTGGAATTGGTGTATTCTCTAGATAATTTTCATTATCTCCATAATAGAATGCCTCTGGTACTTGATAGCCTTGTGCTTGCAACTCTTCCCAACTGGTCTCTTCGTCTGTTATTCCGTCTTTATAGTTGTTATTTAAGTCTACAAATTTTACATCCATTCTTTCATTTTCTGTTGTTGCTATTTTATATACATATCTAGGCACCCATACATAATAACTTTCGATTCCCTCACTTTCTACATATAGATTGGCCCATTTTCTTGCTTTATAATCATACCAATCAGCATCTGGTTTCTTATTAATCCAGTTTCCTGGTATTAAGCTTTCCCCATTTTGCTTGATATATCTTGTTTTTTCTTTTACAAATCCTGTGTTGATTTTTGGGGTACATACATACATGTCGTTTATTTTTTCATAATCCCCATTTGTATTATTAGTCCCTTCATTTCCAGGTACATATTCCCATATTTTAATACCAATTTCCTCACACCATTTTACTTGGTTTGCATTATTTTTTATTTTATTTTGTGATACATAATACAGTTCACCTTCATGTACCATCACATATTGTTCTTCTTCTTTTCCTACGATTGGTATTAACTCTTTGATATCTTGCACTTGACTATCTTCAATTTCTAATTCTTCATCTATGATGATATTCTTTAGGATTTCGCCACCATATAGAGTTGTTTTATCTGCATTCCCTAAATTATTTAACTCATAACTACCTAAGTATAGTTCCCATCTTTCTGCTATACTAGACATTTTGTTTTTGAATGACGCTTCCTTTGCTCTTCCAAATAGTCCTGTATCACCTACTACTAAGTTCATTGTAATTCCTGCTAAGATAAGCATAATAATTACTGTTATGATAAGTGCAATTAAGGTTATACCTTTTTTATTTTTTATCTTATTTGTTTTTACCATTATTGGTTATCCTTTCAGATTATTTTTATTTATATTTGATAACACATGCAAAAATAATTATATTCCACTTCCTACTACTACGATTGCTCGGCTAGACCATGTTTTCCAGTTAGTAGCATCAAAATAATATCTTGTTCCACCACTTAAATACTGTCCTGTTGTACCATAATAAGAAAAAATACTTCCTGAATAAGAACGAATTAGTCCTCCAGCTTCTGCTGGATCAATCCAACCACTTGCTATAAAGCTAGAAGCTCCACTTCCATGCCATCCATTCGTTTCTGTTATAGCATCTCCTATCTTTGCTACATAAGAAGGGGAATATTCATTTTTATACCTTCCTCCTGCATTTAACATAGGGGTTATATGTGTATTTGTTAATCCTGCTGCTACCCATTCTTTATTCAAGTTCATTACAATACCTGTGTTATTCCCTGTTGTAGTTCCACCACTTTCTATTTTGTTTGGATTTCCATAAGATGAAGCAGATAATATCGCAATTGCTCC
>CAOJXM010000146.1 GCA_948465625.1 uncultured Clostridium sp.
GTATTGGCATATTTGCATTTTTATACTTGCTATACTTATTAATTAAGGCAAAAGAAAAGAAGGTATTCTTAAAAACAATATTAACGCCAGGCTTAGCGGTGTATGCTATCTTATTCTTATTTTTCATTTGGTTAAACCAAGGAAGAATTTTTGGAAACTATGATGAATTCAATCATTGGGGCTTAATTATAAAGGATATGTTTAACAACAACAACTTTGCCTTTGCCAGAGAATCTGCTACCTTATTTAATGAATATCCACCATTTACCGCAATATTTCAATATATTTTTTTAAAATTATCAGGCACCTATGCAGAAGACACCATTATTATAGCACACAGCCTTTTATATTTATCTATAATCATACCAATCATAAAAACAGTAAATTGGGATAAAAGTCTAAAAAAATTATTGTTACTAATTCCTATTATAGTGGGAATGCCATTAATCTTTTATGAAAATTTCTATTTAAACATATTAGTGGATGCTACCCTAGGGATTTTCTTAGCCTATATTTTGTACCAATGGTATAGCAAAACAGATGTAAAATTAAGAAATCTAACAGTAGCAATAGGAATGATAGCAATTGGCTTAACCAAACTATCAGGAATTGGATTAATGGTAGCAGTGGTGCTAATTGTAATAGGAGATATTTTACGAAAAAAAGAAAATAGAAAAAGAGATTTGCTTTCTATTTTAATAATTACAGCAATAGCAATCCTACTAATTGCCGTTTGGAATATTAGAATGGCACAAAACAAAGCAAATCGAAACTGGGATATGAATACAATTACAATTGATTGAGTAACTGATTTACTTACCAATCAAATAGAAAACGAAAAATCTACCATAATGAAATTGTATTTACATGCCTTGTATCAAAAAGATACATTTACAGAAAGAAATCTAACAGTTGTAACGGCTACGATGTTACTCATTGCATTTACTCTATTTTTATACAAAAAAGTATCACAAGAGCAGAAAAGAAAATACAAATATTTTTCGATAAGCCTATTTGTACTAGAACTAGCTTACTTAATTTATCTAATCTTTGTATATGTATTTTTATTTAACGTAGAAGAAGCCATAGCATTAAGTAGCTTTGAAAGATATATTGGAACCATGTTATTAGGAATTTTTATGTTCCATATAATGGTAGCAAATGAAGAAATGCAAGAAATAGATATGAAATCAGAAGTGATTTTACTAACGATTTTAGTAATCCTATTACCAATGAATACCATACAAAAGAAATACATTGACAAAGAACAATACAAGTTGGTGGAAATGACAAAAAGAAAAGTATATATAAAGATTTTAAGTTACAAAGATAAACTATCAAAAGAAGATAAGATTGCTTATGTAGATATAGGAAATGAGGAAGCTCGTTATTCGCTACAAATAGCAAAATATCAAATGTTACCAATTAAAGTGGAAAGTATAGTAAGAACCAATCACCTCATAGAAGAATTAAAAGAAAATGGCTATACGTATTTGTATATTCAAAAGATAACAGAAGCACAAAAAGAAAAATGGCAAGAGATATTAGGAATAGAACTAAAAAATAGGACCATGTATCAAATTGTAGAAAAGGAAGAAGCAATACAGTTAGTAGAAAGATAAAAGGGAGAAGTAAAATTTGAAAGAAATTGGAATAGTAATACCAGTGTATAATCCAAATCAAGAATTGGTTAAAGTGGTAAGCAAGTTAAAAGAAAAAGGATTTGAGAGAATTCTTGTAATAGATGATGGTTCTGATAAGGAATATCAACAACCATTTTTAGAAATACAAAGAGATTGTTGCATCTTAAAAAATGAGATAAATCAAGGCAAAGGTGTTGCTTTAAAAAAGGGATTTGAATATATGATACAAAATAAAATACAAGTAAAAGCAATCATAACAGTAGATGCAGACGGACAACATACAATAGAAGATATTCAAGAAGTAGCCAAAAAGTTACTTTCGGTTAAAGAAGGAATCGTATTAGGAATAAGAAATTTGAAATGTAAGGTAGTGCCATTTCGAAATAAGTTGGGAAATATCATAGCAAGTATATGTTTTGAACTAAAAACAAAATGCAGGCTAGAAGATACACAAACAGGATTACGTGGAATTCCAATATCTTATTTAAAAGAATTTGAGAAAATTAAGGGAAAGCGATACGAGTATGAGATAAATGTGTTAAAATATTGTGCTAAAAAAGAAATAACAATACACGAAGTACCAATACAAGCAGTGTATTTAAAAAAGCAAAAAAGTTATTTTAATGCAATAAAGGATTCGTTAAAAGTGATAGAAGCTTTATGGAGTTAAAGACATTATGCAACTTATTGGCAATAAAAAAGCAGGATGTGTATTGACAGAAAAATCCATAGTTGATAGAATAACAATATAGCAAAGTAAGAGAGGGGATAAAAAGGTGAGAAGAACAAAAGAAGCGGGTATTACACTAATTGCATTAATCATAACAGTTATAGTTATGCTAATCTTAGCAGGAGTAGCGATTAATTTAACAGTAGGAGACAATGGAATTTTTAAGAAAACAGCAGATTCAGCGGATATTACTAAAAGGGAACATGCAAGAGAAAAGCTAAGCTTAGTATTAAACGATGTACAAATGAGAAGAATTAAAGAAGGAGAATCGTTAGCCTTAAGTGAGGAACTGGCAAGTGAAATAAAAGGGTATAAAGAGATTACGAGTGCCAGTTTTGACGGAAGTAAGATAAATACCATAGTAGATGGATATGATTTTACAGTAAATGGAGATTTGGGGATTGAGAATAAAAAGGAAATAGTAAAAGTAGAGCCAGAAAATTTAAGTGATTGGGAATATCGAGTAGAAGAGAATGGAACAGCAACCATACTAGCATATAAAGGAAATGCAATAAAAGTAGTAGTACCAAACTATATAGAAGGTTATTGGGTAAAACAAGTAGGTGGTAATGTAGAAACGTATGGGGACAACGGAACTATATGGGGAGAAGAAATAACAGAATATGTTGAACATTATAATAGCTGGGGAGTCAATGTACAAAATACGATAACTGAAATAGTAGTATCAGATGGAATTGAGGTAATTGGAAAATATGCCTTTGCTTTTGCCAATGAATTAGAAAAAATAACATTTCCAAGAAGTGTGCATACAATAGGGGCAGGTGCAATTCAGTTATCAAGGTACAGGATTTTGCAAGAAAATAAATTACATGAAATTAATTTATATAAAAACATAAGAACACTTGGTGGTGGACAAGGTGAGTATAATAAAGTAGGAATTATTGGAGGTCGAGAAAATATAATTATAAATGTAGAATACGAAAGATATGAAATTCCAATTACTTGGGAACAAAACTGGAAATCTAATATTTATTGGTCAGGAGAAAATCCAAACTTAAATACCACTATCAACTATGGTGTAAAAATGGATTAGATAAAGCAATAGAGTTCGAATGTACTGAACTCTATTTTTGTGAACTTTTTGTGAAAAATAGAAAATACTATTGACAATTTAAGCAAATGGGTATAAATTATTAGCAGTCACTATAAAAGAGTGCTAATATTAAAAATAGTTAGTATATAATACTAAAACAAGAGTATGATTAAAAGGCTAACTAAAATTAAAAGGAGGTAATTTTAATGTTAAAACCATTAGGAGACAGAGTTGTAATTAAAATGATTGAAAGTGAGGAAACAACAAAAAGTGGAATTATATTAGCTTCAAGTGCAAAAGAAAAGCCACAAATAGCAGAAGTATTAGAAGTAGGACCAGGAACTAATGTGGATGGAAAAGAAATAAAAATGGAAGTAAAAAAGAAAGATAAAGTAGTGGTAAGCAA
>CAOJXM010000147.1 GCA_948465625.1 uncultured Clostridium sp.
GTAACACTTGACAATATCTAAAATATTGTATTTAATATATTTATTAAAATTTTTATGGTGGTGAAAAACATGTCTATTAAATTAGTCGCTTCCGACCTAGATGGCACCCTTGTTAATTATGATAATTCCATCCCTTCTGAAAATTTAAAAGCCATTGAAGTCTTAAAAGATAAACACATCGATTTTGCTATTTGTACTGGCAAAACCTATTCCCTTACCAAAGATATTTGTAACCAATGCAATGCTTCTTATGGTATTTTTGGCAATGGTACTCAAATTATTAACTTAAAAACTGGTGAAGAAATTTATAAAAATATCATCTCTTTTGCTGATTTTGAAACTTGTTTTTTCCTTGCCAAGCAACATCAACTTCATGTTCATGTTTATACTGCAACTGAAGTTATTACATCTGAATTAAAATATTTAGATTTACGAAATTCGATTCTTGTATCAGATGTTCCTTTCAAAGTAGTAGATTCGGTTTATGAAGATGTAAAACAAAACAATTTACAAATTTTTAAATTTGTTATTTCTAGTGATGGTGATTTAAAAGAGATAAAAAATGAAATAGAAGCACAAACTGGTTTAAGTATTAATTTAATCGCCAAACGAGGAATTTACAAAGATACCATTATTCAAAAAGAATATGAATATTTAGATATTTCCCCTAAAAATATAGGCAAAGGTTATGCCATTCATTATTTAAGTGAGTTTTTAAAGGTGGAATCTTCTGATATTATGGCTCTTGGCGATAATGTAAATGATATGGATTTGTTAAAAAGCTCGGGTGTGAGCGTTGCTTTGGCTAATGCTTATGATGAATTAAAACAAATTGCTAGTTATACCACTACAAATGCTGTACGGTAATAGTGGTTTTGCAGAAGCTGTTTATAAATATATAGAAGTGTAAAGGAGCTAACTCTCTCCTTTACTTTCTTTTTAATACCGCTTTTATTTTATGAAAACGGTCTATTTTATTTTTGTTACCTTCTCCAAATTGTTTTACTACCACATTTTTGATTAAAATTTTCTTTAAAGTATCTTCTTTTACATCAGCAATTAAGGTACCATCTTTTGCAATGGATATTTTCCCAGTTTCTTCAGATACGACAACTACAATCGCATCTGATTCTTTTGATATTCCAATTGCTGCTCTATGCCTAGTTCCTAATTCTTTGGCAATATCTTTATCACTTGCTAATGGTAACATACAAGCTGCTGCTGCTATTTTATTATTACTAATTACCACTGCCCCATCGTGTAAAGGAGTTTTGGGTACAAATATATTAACTAACAGTTGTGGTGATACTTCTGCATTCATCTCTACTCCAGATGAGATAATATCTTTAATTTGTATTTCTCTTTCCATTACGATTAAACCACCTGTTTTCGTTTTAGATAGTTCCACTGCAGCAATTACAATTTTATAAATATCTTCTTTTGTTTTTGTAGCAATGTCTTTATCGATTCCAAAAAATTTGGTAAATTTATTGGTTCCTAATTGTTCTAAAGCACGCCTTAACTCTGGTTGAAAGATTACAATTAGTGCAAATACTCCCCAGGTCATAACAGAACTTAATAAATAGTTTAAAATTTTTAGTTCTAACATTCCACTTACTGCTGTTGCAATTACTAAAAATACAATTCCTTTTAATAATTGCCATGCTCTGGAACCTTTGGCAAAGTTGATTAATTTTGTAATGACAAATATAACAATTGCTAAGTCCAATATTAGCATAACTAGCCTAAATGGCTGATTGTATAGACTTTGTAAATATTCCACAATATTGACTTGATATAATTCTTTTAAGGTTGTATTAAAATTTTCTATCATCTGTACACCTACTTTCTTTTATCTGGCTACTAGATAAAATATTAATGTTCCTGCTACTGCAAGTATCATTAGCCCTGCTAATACTCCTGCCATTATTTTTACAAATAGTTGTTTTTTATCTATTTTATTTTTCATGTTTCATTCCTCCAAATTCTATTATATAGGATATCATATTTTTTATTCTTTTTCAACATTTTTAGTAGACTAACTTAGATTTTTCATAAAATTTGATGTCATATCGTGTCGAACTATTATTTTATAATTTATTCTTTGTTGTTTCAACAACTTTTCCAGAATAAGAATTTGAAAATTTATTAGAATGTAGCTATTTTTACACTTCTTTATGTTCATACTATATTTCATAATCCTTTTAAGTTTTCTGTTAATTTTTTTACTTTGTAACACTTCCTTTGCTTTCTCAATATTATATATTAAGTATTAAAATTCGTTTTAATACGACACAAAAATTAGAAAGGAAGATTTTTATGGAATTCGAAAAACCATTTTGTCCAGTAGTTAAAGTAGATGGAGCTATTGCTACTGGAAAACAATTTGACCTTGATATTGTATTACCAGAAGATAATCGTAATGTTATTTATGGTGTAATTAAGGATTGTTATAAAGACCCAGTATGTGATGCTGTTGTAAAATTAATTGAAATAGCAAAAGAATGTGGAAAAGAAGTAAGAAGACCAGTTTCTCATACTTTTACTGATAAAGAGGGAGAATTTGTATTTGGTCCTTTATGTCCAAACAAAAACTATGAAATCGAAATTTGGGTAAACCAAGTAAAACACGTTAAAGTATGTGCAAAATGCAATCATTCTGGTTCTTGCCTAAAAGGTGTTGATATGGATAAATGCGATTGTTATTTAAATGACTGTCGCAGTTCTGAAAGTGATTGCGAATCTGATAGTTCTGATTGCAATTGCTAATCTAAGGCTTAAAAGGAACGAATTACACGTTCCTTTTTCCTTTTATTTAAACCCTTTACCAATTACCTCTCTTGAATTGGTAATAATAATAAAAGCCTTATTATCGATTTTTAATGCTGTTTGTCTTACTCTTGTTACATCTCCTCTAGAAGCTGCACACATCAAAACCAATCGCTCTTGTGATGTATACATTCCTTTGCCATATAATCCTGTTGTTCCCCTTTTGATATGCTTTCCTATCTCCTTTGAAATTTCCTCATTCTTTTCTGAAATGATAAAAATTAATTTGGTAAAATACACTCCTTCAAATACCACATCAATAATTTTTCCCATTAAATAAATAGCAATCGCAGAATAAAGACCTATTTCAATTTTTTTAAACACCAATACATTAAGTGTTACAATTACAATGTCAATTACCATGATTAAAGTACTGGTCCTATATTTCGAATTATATTCCCTTATAATATTACTTACTAAATCGGTTCCACCAGTCGAAGCATTTGCCCTTAAAACCAAAGCCGTTCCTAACCCCATAGCAATTCCACCATAGATACATGCTAAAAATCGATCTTGTGTTAAAACTGGCAGTTTATCAAAAATATCAATAAACACGGAAAAAGCAACTGTTCCAATTACTCCTTTTAGAAAAAAAACTTTTCCTAATTTATAAAAAGCAAGCAAAAACAGTGGTATATTCAATAGCATAATGGTGGTTCCCATTGGAAATTTGAACAAATAATATACGATGGTCGCAATACCTGCAAATCCTCCAGAAGACAATTGATTCGGCAACAAAAAAAATGCGGTTGCCATCGCCATAATTGCTGCTCCTATTATTACTTCAATCACTTCAATTATATTCTTTTTGATACATATGTTATTAAAACATACTACACTCATAAAAATCACCTTTATTTGTATTATTTACAAAGAAAGGTGATTTTATACTTACTTTACAACGGTTTCATCATCTTGTTTATAATCAGTATATACTTTTTGTATTTTTATTTCTGATTTTCGTCGTTTTATTTTTTGTTGTGCT
>CAOJXM010000148.1 GCA_948465625.1 uncultured Clostridium sp.
TTGCCCAATTGTATTCATTCTTTACTTTTGCTTTTGCCTTTTTAACCACATCATTTGCTAATTGTGGATTTTTTAACAATTCCAAAATCGAATCCGCTAAAGAATTTGGATTTCCTGCATAACTCTTCATTCCGTCTACTCCATGTGTTACAATTTCATTTAATCCCCCAATATCAGATACCACTACTGGTGTTCCTGATAACATTGCTTCTAACACTACAATTCCAAATGGCTCATAAGTACTTGGAAAAACAGACACATCTGCACACTTATACATTTTGCAAACCTGTTTTGCATCCATATAGCCTGTAAAATATACTTTATGCCCAATTCCCATTGCTTGTACTTGTCCCTTTAATTCGTCTATCATTCCACCTTTTCCTGCAATAATTAGTTTTGCATCATTGTATCCTGCTAATATTTTTGGCATAGCAGAAATTAAATGTTGAATTCCTTTTTCATATACCAATCTCCCCATAAATAAGATTATCTTTTCATTATCTGCTGCATACTGTCTTCTAAAGTTATAATCTCGATCCACAGAATTAAACATATTGATATTAATTCCATTTGGCACTACATTGATTTTCTCAAATGGTAAACCAAATAATCTTTGTAATTCACATTTCATATAATTACTATTTACAATTACTTCTGTAGCTTCATATGTTAACATCCATTCCGTATCATTAATATATCTTTGTACTTCATCATGAATGCCTGAATTTCTTCCTGCCTCAGTCGCATGTATAGTCGCTACAATTGGGATATCATATGAATTTTTTAATGTCTTAGCAGCATATGCCACTAACCAATCATGGGCATGAATTACATCAAATGGTCCATTTTTCGCAATTAATTCATTCGCCTTTGCTATCATATTAAAATTCATTTGCATAATCCAATCAATAAAATTGTTTGGATTAATATTAAAATTATCTACCCTATATACTTGTACGCCTTTATCTTCTTCATAATAGGGTGCATTTCCCTCTTTATACGTTACTACTGTTACTTCATGTCCATCTTTTATTAATCGTTTTGATAAATCATTTACTACTCTAGCAATTCCTCCCACAATTCTTGGTGGATATTCCCATGTAAGCATTAAAATTTTCATGGCAAAGGCCCCTTTCGACAATTCTCTTTGGTTTTTCTACTTCTTTGATTATTCTATACATATTTTTCAAAATTGTAAATACATTTTACAAAAATATTTTATTTTATTTCAAATTCAACAAACTTCTCCTTTTTCGCAAAATAAAAGGCAATAAGTCTGTCATATTTTCGACATTTTCTTATTGCCTTTTTCTCTTTTTATGATAAGTACGCAAACCTTCTGCCAAGTTTCGTTAATCATCATATTTATCTTCTTCAAACGCATCGTATTCAATGGCACCTAATGGGTCTATCGTTTGGTCATATTCTACCTCATAAGTAGTATGCTTTGGTTCTCTATTTCTTCTTGGTCTTGTTTTGGCTACTGTTTCTTGTATTATAGTATCTTGTACATTGTTTGTTGCATTTTGTTCATTCTTTTTTTGTTCTGCCTTTTCTTTATTCTTTTCTTCCTTTTTATTCTGCATTGCCTTATTCATTAATGTATTTGCCTTGTCTACTAAATCTGGTACATAGTCTAACAATTTGTCCATAGCAGAAGCATGATTTACTGGTAATAGCTTTACATTATTGGCTTGTATTACTAAAAACGCAACTGGATTAATGTTTACTCCTGCTCCACTACCTCCTCCAAATGGAAGTCGATATTGAATCGCTTCTTCTTTTTCTTTTTTTGTATATTCATCAATGGTTTCTCCTTTAAACTCACTTCCTCCAGCAGCAAATCCAAAAGAAACTTTTGATATTGGTATAATCACCACATTATTACTGGTTTCGATTGGTTCCCCTATAATGGTATTGACATCAATCATGTCTTGGATGCTATTCATAGCTGTAATCATAAGCCCCTCTATTGGATGTTCGCTCATTCTTCTCCACTCTCCTTATCTTAAATAAAATCAATATTATATGAATAATATGTACCATTTTTATACAAATTATACATTTTAACCTTAAGTTTATCGTATTTCTATTTTGGTAAATTGGTTGAATTTCATAAAAATATTTTTTTCTATCAAATTTCTCTATCACATGTGCCAAAAAAATTCCAATTGTAGCCGATAAAATCGCAACTAATGCTGTTGTTATCATAACATCTTGCGTTCCTAGTTGTGTTTTTAAATCAAAATAAGTTACTCTTGCTTTTAACTTTTTTATTAATTCCTTTACTTGTTCTTTCTTTATTTTTCCACTTCTTAATTCTTCTGTTTCTATTCGCTTTATCTTTTTCTTCATTTTTTGCAATTTCTCTGGTGGCATTTTCTCTACTTTTTCTTTGTTGATTGGTAGATAGATTAATCTTATTTTATTAAATAAATACAATCCTAAACCAATGCTATAATTTTCCACAATTTTACTTTTATTAGGATGATTTGCTATAACTAACTCCTTTACTTGAATTCTAAATGTGGAAAATACCAAAAGGAATGTTAATAACAGTAAGATTGCTAAAATAAAAACTAATATCATAAGTTCACCTTCTTATAATATTAGTTTTTACACTTTGTAATTTTTTAAACCTATTCTAACCGATTTTCTTTTTCTCTACCACAATATCTCCAAAAATTTCTTCTTGTGTTGTGGTTACTTTATCTCGCCTAGTTAACTCCAACAATCCTGTAAATGCTGTTACTACTTCTACTTTATTGCATTTGGATAAGGTATACATTTTATTAAAAATAAACTTTGGTTTTCGAATTAGTTCTTTAAACATTTCCTTTACCTTACTTGCTACTGTATAGGTATCTGTAATGGCTATCTTTTTAATATTGATTGCATTTTGATTTAATCGATTCTTATTTCTCTCTACTAATTCTGCATAAATCGTTGGAATCATAGAAGCCTCGTATTTTTTTTCTAACTTTTGCTTTGGCAAAGTAATGGTTTCTGGCTCTTTAAAAAATCGATTGGAAAAGATATCATAATTTTCTCTTAACACTTTTGTAATTTCCTTATACCTTTTATACTCAATAATCCTTTCAATCAACTGTTCCTCTGTTAATTCTTCCTCTGCTTCTTCTTGTTTTGGTAACAATCTTTTGGATTTTATCAGTAACAAGGTGGTTGCCATAATAATAAATTCACTGGTTACTTCTAGGTTAAGTTCTTCCATTTTATTGATATATTCTATGTATTGGTCTGTAATTTCACTAATTTTGATATCATAAATATCCATTTTATTTTTGTCAATTAAATGACATAGTAAATCCAATGGTCCTTCAAAATTTTCTATTTTAATGGCATATTTATTGGTCTGTAATGTTAATATGTTTTGCATTCTACTACTTCCTTTATTATATCTTGTTTATACCCCTTTTTCATTAAGTATGCTTTTATTTCTTCCCTTTCCATTGCATTTCTTTTTTTGTTAAAGATATGGCTAGCCGATTTCTTCTCATACTCCTCTAATTCTTCTTTATGCTCATATAGGTAATCTTCTAACTTATCTTTGCTAATTCCTTTTGCATATAACTTATAGGTAAGCTCCTTAATGGACAAGTTCTTTAAAGCCATAAATTCAGATACTGCTTTTTGTATATAGTCACTATCATCTAAATATCCAGCTTCTTTTACATACTCTATAATATCACATAACATTTCATTTTGTATAGTACTTTGAAATTTATTTTTTACT